>CALEHF010000432.1 GCA_937876125.1 uncultured bacterium | reverse complement strand
CGCGGGGAGTACCCTCGACTGGCGTGTCCACGGGGTGGGGCGAAGTCTCGGGGATCGCAAATTCGAGCGAGATCAGATGCGTGAGACGGGTCGGCAGCTCGAGGGGTCCTTCGAAATGAATCGGATTCTGGCGAATCTTGGCGATCACGGGCATTCCGGCTTCCGAAGCGAGAATCGGAATCGCCAGAGCCCGCGCCGCACGATAGTACTTCGGGAATCGCTTGGCTTCGTCGTGGACCGCGAGCGCGACGATCAAGTAATCGCTCTCGACACCCAGGGTATCCGTCCCTCGAGCCAGCAGGCAGGTCCAGAGGAAATCTGCGGTGCCGACACCCATCGACCCGCCTCCCTCTTTTCGTACTCGGGATAGCGTCGAACCGGGGACGGCAGCCGCGAACAGTTTCGACTGATCGAGGAAGTCATCTGCGGTGACCTCGGGAACTTCGATCGACAGCACCGAACCACGATACTGCCCGTCGATGAGGCCAGGGTCGGAGTCGTCGACACAAAGGAGGGTCGGAGCCCAGGTGGTCTTCCCTTCGACCTTGAACTCGACGCCCGGAATCTCTCCGGCCAGCTCGAAGAAGATCGCCACGTCGACTTCCGGCTTCGGCTCTCCGAACTGGATCGATAATCCGAGCACCAAAAAGGTGATCGCGAGCGCGAAAGCGATTCCGAAACGAATCATCATCGAGGGGACCCCGCGTTCAAAGTTTCGCTGACCTCGAGAACGGGGGGCAACGCGCCGCTGGGAAGCCTCGGCTCTAGAATTCCCACCCGATCGAGCCAGTAGGTCTCCTCGGGGTCCTTCTCGTCGAACGTGGCGAACAGCTCGAAGACAAAGCTGATCTCGCGCCGGAGAAGAAACGCGTCACTGAACCAAAGAACTCCCCGCGCAGAAACAGTCCACTGCGAAACATCAACGCGGTCCCCCACCCGAGCACGCAAGATCGATCCCCAGAGTGCTGGCGACTCCTTGGTGCTGTAGGTCGCGAGCCAGAACGGGTCGAGGCTTCCGTCTGCGCGCCGGAGCCGAACCGCGGTCACGGACCCGTCGACACCGGCACCCTCCTCCTCGGCCGAGACGAGCACCGGGGTGCCGATCTCGAGAACGGTCGCCTCGGGAAAGCTAACCGTGAGCCAGTCTCTGAGATCGAACCGCCCCGACGCGGAGGCATCTTCGGCGAGAAGGATCGGATCGAAGGTCTCATCCTCGTGCCGGGATATGGAGTCGGGGAGATCGATGATCGGCATGATGGTCCCCATTCTGCGTTCGCCAATGAACGATTCGATCGGGACCAGGGGCGCATTGTTGCTGTTCTGGTTCACGGAGATCATCACTCCCGATGACGGCTGCGCACCGAATTGGAGCCAAATTTGGCAGCCGGCAAAGAGGGCGATCACCCCCCCCGACAAGAAGGACCACCCAGAGTACGGACCGGTGACGGAGACTCATGCTCTTCCTTGCGATTCCCTTAAGAGTTGGATCGGTGGCACTCCCAACCCGTGACCTCACTCGGCGCGCACCCCGGCGTCAACCCCCCATGGAGGGCTCTCTCGGAGGCTGTCGGAGAACTGCTTTCGAACCGAGGGTGAGCTTCCGGCACCCTCCTATCGCACTTTGAGAATCACGACGATCAAAAGCGGGGCGAGGATCGCCTGCAGAATCATGAACCGAACGAGCACTTGGGTCCCGGACCAGCCGAGTTTGTGGCGCACATGGTCGTGCAACGGGAAACGGATCTCTTTGAAGATCCAGATGCGGAAGAAGCGCAAGAGCGCGACTTTCACCAGACCGGTTCCCCCATTGACGAGCACGATTCCCGCGACGACCGGCAGCAGGAAGACGTTTCCTGTGGCGAGAACGAACACCCCGAGCAACAGTCCGAGGGGGCGCGATCCTGCATCTCCCATCAAGAGTCGGGAGGGGTGCGCGTTGAACCAGAGGTAGCTCCCGAGGACCCCGAGGAGCGTGAACGCCATGATCCCCCAAGAGGAGGCGCCGCTGTAGTAAGGGACGAGCAGGTAATCCGCGACGACCTTGTTCCCGACTGCCACATAGAGGATGGCTCCGAGGAAGACGAACGCGAGAGCGAGCAGGCTCCCGGACAGCCCATCGACCCCGTCGGTGCAGTTGGTGGTATTGATCGAGATCCAGAGAACGACGGCACCGATCGGCCAGCTGAGGGTCGCAGGGATCGCGACGGTCGCGAGGACAGTCATGCCGGCGGTATCGGTGACCTTCGGAGCCCAAAAAGGCACCCAAATCTCGAGACTGTCCGGACCGAGAACGCAGGCCGCCGCGCCGAACGCGATCGCAAGATCGATGATCGCTTTGCGATACTCGCCCCACGGTTTCTCGGCGCGGTCGTCGAGGAACCCGGTGACCGCCGCCGCCAAAACGGCGAGGAGTACGGTCGCGGACCCGATGGAGAAGGGGGTGACAATCAGGCAGGCCACAATGTAGACGGGGATGAAAAGTATGCCCGCGCCGGTGGGTTTGCCGATGGCGGCCGCGGCCTCGACTGCGTTCTCACGACCGCGATCGCGGGGGAGGATTTTGGGCTCTGGCGCTGAAACTTGCATCGCGAGCACCTTGCGGAGGACCCACGCAGTGCCGAGCCCACTCAACAGAACCCCCATCGCGGACAGGAAGAGCCGAGAGGAAAGGAGCCGGAGTGGACCCCAGTAGTCTTCTGAGAACTGGCCGAGCCAGTCGAACACGTCAAACCGCTCTTCCCCTTGATCCCGTAGCTCAAAGGCTGAGCAACGACGGGATCATCCCACCCTCGCGTCCCCTGGCCCATCAAATTGAGGTGGGCGGCGGACGCGGGGCGCGAGTATACGGGATCGGGGGAGGAGGGGTCAGAGGGGGGCTCGGTTTCCGGCACTCGGGGCCGCCGCTGAACCGCGATGTCGGATCAGCAGTGTCGGATCAGCAGTGTCGGATCAGCGCGGGGTTTTTGGACTCGATCCCGCGGCCGCCTCGGCCTCGCGCTCTTGACGCGCCTTTTCTCTCGCAGCTCGGCGCGCGGTCTCGACTGAGAGATACGCGACGCTGGTGCCATAGGGCACCGGGGTCGTCTCGGCGACCGGCTCGCCCGCGAGCAGCAAGTCGAGGGCCTCGATCAGGAAGCTCCGAGAATCAGATTTCCGTCCCCAAATGTCATCGTCGATCGCTCCGAAGAAGGCGACCTTCCCACCCTTGAGGATCACGATGGTCGGGGTCACGGTCACGCCGAATGCCTCGCCGACGATACCCTCTGGATCGAGCAAGACCGGGTGCGGCACGCGGCGGTCCGCGACCCACTTCTCGACCTTGATCGGGTGGGCGATGGGGTAGAACGACGAATCGATGCCGAACCACGTCACCCCTTTCCCCTGATAGGAGCGCGAAGTCGCCTGCAAGCTCACTCGAGAGTAGTGACGATTGACGAACGAGCAGACGATACTCGACCACTCGAGCACCACAATGTCGGACTTCTGCTCGGAGAGCTGGTGGCGCTCGCCCTTCGAATCGAGGAGGACGAAGTCAGGGGCGGTGCGCCCAATCCATTCTGCGGGGGTGGTCGGGGGCAGCTGACCGTCGCTCGGGGCGGGGATCACAAGGGAATCGGGGGTCTTCTCCTCTGCCGCTTGCTCTCCAGGATTCTGGTCCTTGGGTGCGGCGTCGTCGACCGAGTCTCCCGAGAAGAGGGTTCGCCCATTCCCCGAAGGGGCCGCAGGGAAGACACAGCCGACCGCAGTCACGAGGAGGCCGACAGAACCCCATACGCAAAGGGGGCGAAGAACGCTCGAGGCGAAGATTCGCCGGATCGAGCGACAGGACTCGGAGCGACAGGACTCGGAGCGACTGGACACGGAGCGACTGGACACAGAGCGACCTCTTCCTTTGAAAACCACGGCAGCTGAGCCATTGTACCGTTGGGCTGCGGAGCTCTTCCGGATCCCCGCGCCACTTCACCACCCGGGCCCCGAGAGGGCTACCGGGGGACAGAGAAGTTCGGGGCGGAGATCTTCCTCTCGAAGGCGATTCCGATTCGAGGGGATGAGATGGGACTTTCCGAGAGATCCGAGTTCACTCGAGAACATTGCAAGCCGTGGGCCCGTTCTGCCGATTCCCGCCCTCGTACGCTCTAAAATGTTAGAATTTGGAGCGTGTGACGGGCATGTCTCGATTTCGGCGCTTTCCGGAACGAATCGCTAAGAATCGGAGCTCCCAGCCCTCCTCACGGGCTGACCCGCAAAGGTAACCAGCGACCCGACCCACCACAAAAACTCGCCCTGACACCCGCACCGTCGCGGTCCTTCGGGCCCAGATTTGATCTCGGAAAGGTGCTGCGCCATGCGCTCGGTCCCGTTACGACTGCCACTCCTTCGCTCTTCACGGACCCGGCTCCGCCCGCTTGCGACCATCTTCACGGTGATCGGGGCATTTCTGCTGATCTGCCCGCCCGGCGCCGAGCTCGCGGCCCAAGGGGGGCCGATCCCGGTCACCAGTGATCCGATCCCCTTCCCCAGGGAGGACGCCGAGCTCGTCGATTGGCTCCGTGAACAACGGGCCGCAATCGGCGACGTGCGCAAGGTGAAGAGTCCCGATCTCGAAGGGGTATTCCGACATGTGGACAGTGGAGTTCTCGGCGGAGAGTTTCACCTCACCGAGTTCCCGACCAGCCCGAACCGCGCCGACGTGATCGCGCTCCTGACCCGGCTCCTCTATCTGAATGTCGATCGCCACGTCGCCATCCTGGACTTCACGAACAAGACAGAATGGGGTGCCTCACTCAGTCAGGGCGAGCTGCAGATGATCCGGGCGGAGTACCAAGATCGGATTGTGGCTCTCATCGATGAGGCGCTCGCCCTTTCCCCCACCGGATCTGTGCTCGCGGGTCTGCTCGAGACGCGCGGGGAGCTCCAGGTTCGCGGTCGCCAGCCGCGCGAAGCAGCCAAGAGTTTCCGGGCCGCCATCGCCGCCGATCCGGTCGGACCGACCCTCGATGAGCTGTACATCAAGCTGAGCGAGGCCCACATCAACGCGGTCGAGTACCCGGCGGCCGAGAAGGTCTGCATGGAGGCACTCGCGCGTTTCCCCACCTCGAAACTGTGGCCCCACTACTTCTGGTTCTTGCACAAGGTTCTCAGGCAGCAAGGAAAGGTGGACGAGGCACTCTCGGCGTGGGAGCAGGTCCTGCCGCGGCTGCGCGCTGGAGCCGAAGGGAAGCCGATGGTCGCCGCGGGTGGCTTTGTGGTCCCCGAACAGTACCGCGTCGACTACCGCCGCTACGCGGACCGCGCGCTCTTCTACAAGGGCTTTTTCTTGTACGCCAAGGGAGAGGTCGACGCGGCCCAGAAAGCGTTCCAAGAGTACAGCGACGGGCTGCACGAGTTCATCCAGGCGGGGGGCACGATCGCCATGGATACGAAGACGTATCTCGACTTCCAGGCGGACCCGATGGAGCACCGCATGTCGCTCCTGCAAGGGCGCCCACTCCCAGAGTTCGGCGCCGATATGAGTTGGCTGGTTCCACCGTCTGAGGTCACGAGACGCAAGAAGGGGAAGCTGCGGATGTTCTGCAACGCGCAACGGGCAACGGGGCGCCAGCGGGGCACATTTGATCTTCTCAAGCGCCTCGGCGAGGAGTACAGCTCGCGCGGGGTTCAAGTCGAGTGGGTTGCACTCTCCCTCCACGCGGGCGCGCCTCTCGATCGCGAGCGCGCCGCGGTCTTCAAGGTCCTCGAAGAACAGCAGCTCTACGAATGGACGATCGGCGTGGACGTCACTGGCAGCGGCGCACACCAGCAGCACGCGATCAATACCGGCGGCGTGACCCTGGTCTGCTCCGACGCCGAGGGCAACTTCGCTTGGCAGTTGGTCGACCCCATGCACTGGGATGAGGGGCTGATCCGTAGCGTGGTTGAGCGCCTGTTCCCGGAATGAATCAGTTCGCTCGTCATGCCTTCGTCTGCGTTTCTGGGCGCGCGTGCCCCCACCAGGGGGCAGGCGACGTGCTCAGCGTCCTCCGCCAGAGAGCGAAGCGGGCGGGGCTGACCGAGCAGATCCGGGTCAATAAGTCAGGCTGCCTCGCTCAATGCGGGCATGGTCCGATGATCGTGGTCTACCCCGAGGGGGTCTGGTACGCCGCGGTGCGGCCCGGGGACGCAGAGCGAATCTTCGACGAGCACCTCGTCGGTGGAGTGCCGGTCGACGATCTCCGCTACCACCCCCCCAGCCCCGGAATCCACATCTGCCCGCCGGGGGAAGAGGCGATTCCCCCGACTCCCAAAGTCGACTGAGGAGCTGCCCCCCTCTCCGTTCGCCCGGCAAGAGGAGTGCTCCGAGCGTCTCGGCAGCGCCGGGACTGCTCACCACGACCCCGCAGCACCCGTGCGCTTCGGGGGGTCCCGGCGAAATGACTCCGATTTCCTCGCTCGCAAGCCGAGAAATGGTAGGCTCTTGCCCCCTATATTCAGCGCACCGCGCTCCGCCATTTTGGGGACGCGGTCCGACTCATGCTGGAGCGAGTTCCGGCATGAAGGACGGTGCCCCACACCGGGGGAGTGAGTGCTCAATATGGGTTCTTATCTCGATCGTGCGCTCGTCGATCGCGCGATCGAGAGCACCCGAACGAAAACCTAATGAACCGGGGGAGGCCCCGGCGAGGAGACAGGACGATGTCGAGCGATCTCTCGAAGATGCGCAACATCGGGATCAGTGCCCACATCGATTCGGGCAAGACAACACTGACCGAACGCATCCTCTTCTATACGGACCGAATCCATGCGATTCACGAGGTCCGAGGTAAAGACGGCGTCGGCGCCACCATGGACTCCATGGATCTCGAGCGCGAGCGCGGGATCACGATCCAGTCGGCGGCGACCCACGTGACTTGGGGCGAGAACCACGTCAACATCATCGATACACCCGGGCACGTCGACTTCACGATCGAAGTAGAGCGTGCGCTGCGGGTTCTCGATGGCGCGATCCTGGTCCTCTGCGGAGTGGCAGGCGTACAGAGCCAGTCGATCACGGTCGATCGGCAGATGCGTCGCTACAACGTGCCGCGACTCGCCTTCATCAACAAGCTCGACCGCACCGGGGCGAACCCTGCGAAGATCACCGAGCAGTTGCGCGAGAAATTGCGTCTCAATGCCATCATGTTCCAGATCCCCATCGGGCTCGAAAACGACTTCGTGGGCGTCGTCGATCTGGTCACCATGAGGGCGATCTACTTCGAAGGCGATGCTGGAGAAGTGATGCGCGATGCCGAGATTCCCGCTGAGCTCATGGACGAGGCGGAGATGCGACGCGAGACGATGCTCGATGCGCTCTCCTTCTTCAGCGACGACCTGATGGAAGCGGTCCTCGAGGACGCCAACAAAGTGACCGACGAGATGATTCACGAGGCGACCCGCTTGGGCGTCTTGGCCCTCAAACTGGTCCCGGTCTTCTGCGGCTCCGCCTACAAGAACAAAGGCGTGCAACCGCTCCTGAACTCGGTCAGTCGTTACCTCCCGAGCCCGCTGGACGTGGACAACTTCGCGATCAACCCGAAGGACGAGACCGAGAAAGTTCTGGTCACCCACAAGGCGGAAGACCCGACGCTCGCCTACGCGTTCAAGCTGGAAGATGGCGCGTACGGTCAGCTGACCTATGTGCGCATCTACCAGGGTCAGATCAACAAGGGGGACACCATCTTCAACGCTCGCACCGGGCGGAAGGTGAAAATCGGCCGGCTGGTGCGGATGCACTCCGACAAAATGGAGGACATCGATTGCGCTCCCCCTGGAGACATCGTGGCTCTGTTCGGAATCGATTGTGCCTCCGGCGATACTTTCCGCAGCGAGAACACCTCCATGGTGCTCTCTTCGATGCACGTGCCGGAGCCTGTGATTCACCTGGCAGTGACACCGGTCGACCGCAAGGCGACCGACAACATGTCCAAGGCGCTCCAGCGCTTCTCGAAGGAGGACCCGACGTTCCGCGTCGCCTACGACGATAAGACGGGGCAGACGATCATTTCCGGCATGGGCGAGCTTCACCTTGAAGTGTACGTCGAGCGGATGAAGCGCGAGTTCAAGGCCGAGGTCGAAGTGGGCGCCCCGCGCGTCGCCTACCGCGAGCGGATCACCAAAGAGACCAAGTTCGACTACACGCACAAGAAACAGACCGGTGGTTCGGGTCAGTACGGTCGAATCATGGGGACCATGGCCCCGAACGACGAGGGCAAGTTCGAGTACATCAACAAGGTCACTGGGGGTAACGTCCCGAAGGAGTACATCCCCTCGGTCGAGAAGGGCTTCCGCACTTGCCTCGAGGCGGGAATGCTGATCGCCGCGCCCTTGGATGGCATGACGATCACCCTCCAGGATGGTGCGTCCCACGCTGTCGATTCTTCTGACATGGCGTTCCAAGCGGCAGCGCGCGGTTGCTTCCGCGAGTTCTATCCGAAGGGGAGCCCGCAGGTTCTCGAGCCAGTGATGAACGTGGTTCTCGAAGGACCGTCTGAGTTCCAAGGGGACATGGTCGGTACGCTCCTTCAGCGCCGCGGCGTGCTGGTCGGCACGATGGACTCGGATGGATTCGTGCGGATCGAGTCGGAAGTTCCGCTCGCCGAAATGTTCGGCTATGCGACCGCGTTGCGTTCGGCAACCCAGGGGAAGGCCGAGTTCACAATGGAGTTTCACCGATACTCACCCGCACCGCGCGAGGTGCAGGAGGAGCTCATCGCCAATTATCGCAAAGAACAAGAAGCGAAGAACAGGTAAGGAGGAGGCCGCATGAATCTCACAGATGCCAATCGCCCCCTCCGCGTTCTCGACAAAGTCCTCGCCGGAGGGTTGGGTCTCGGGAACGTCGGAGTGGTCATGGCGAAGCACGGCCTCGGTAAAGTCGCGGTTCTCACATCGATCGCGATCGATCACGCGATGGATGGCCGCAACGCGCTCCACGTGAGCGTGGGAAAGTCGGTGTCGAGCGTTCGCGCGTTTCACGACGAAGTGCTGAACGAGATCCTCACAAGCCTGAACGTCTCCGGTGACCGCGCGACGCACATGACCAAGGTCGAGCGCCACAAACAAATTTACAGCTTCTCAGATTCGAAAGGCTTCAACGTCGCGAAGCTCGAGAGCACCATCGAGTTCCTCGATCAGCACGCGGGCTTTCGCCCCGAAATGATCGAGCTCTCCGGGTGGCCAGACTTCGAAGCGCTCGAGCCGACGACCATGGCGTCCTTGAAGAGCCTTGCGACAAAGTGGAACTGCGAGCTCTGGGTCAGCGCGCATACCAATGGCGAGATGCCGACCAACGACAAAGGAATCCCTGAAGTGATCAGCCGCTGTCTCGATGACATCGAGGTGTTGGTTGCGCTCGAGTCCGAGTCAGACCACGTGAACTTGAAATTCCTCAAGACGCATGGCGAGCCAAAGAACACGGGGATGAACCTCCAGTTCGACCCGAAGTCGATGCTCATTCGCTGGCGCTGACTCGAAGATCACGCGGTGATCTGCTCACGGTGATCTGCTCACGGTGATCTGCTCACGGTGGAAAACGGGCTCGGAGGAAACCTCCGGGCCCGTTTTTCATCGGCGGAGCCGCCCACCGACCGAGCCCATGGTGTCTCGATATTGGCAATCGCTCGCTCTCGATGGTGCGGAACAGCCCCCAGAACGAGATCATCGCGCTTTCACCCCCGACGGAGGAACCGATGACCCGCTACGACCCCCAGGAAGCCCTCAGCAATCTTCGACACGAGTTTGGTGAACACGGAGGCGTGAACCCATCCATCGAGTCGAGCACCACCTTCACCGTGATCGACCCCGAGACGATGCCCGAGATCTTCGCGGGACGCCTCGGTCCCGACGACGCTCACGGCGGCTGCTATCTCTATGGACGCCACTTCAACCCGACGGTGTTCGTCCTCGGAAGACAGATCGCCGCGCTCGATGGCGCGGAGTCCGCCTACTGCGCGGCGAGTGGACTCGGCGCGATCACCGCTGCGATCCTGCAATGCGTGGAAGCGGGCGATCACATTGTCTGCGCGACCGGCATCTACGGCGGCACCTACGCGCTCCTCCATGACTACTTACCGAAGCGCACGGGGATCACCACGACCTTCGTCGACATCACCGACCTCGATCAAGTTCGCTCAGCGATCACCGACCGCACCAAGATTGTCTACGCCGAGACGCTGTCGAACCCCACGTTGCAGGTCGCCGACATTCCCTCTCTTTCAGAGATCTCGAAAGCGAACGGCTGCTCGCTGATCATCGACAACACCTTCGCACCGTGCATTGTCTCCCCCGCCCGTCTCGGTGCGGACGTGACGGTGCACTCTCTGACGAAGTTCATCAGTGGCGGGTCAGACGTCATCGCGGGCGCCGTGAGTGGCTCGACGGAGTTCGTGCAGTCGCTCATGGACTTGAAGGACGGCTCCTTGATGTTGCTCGGGCCCACCATGGATCCGAGCGTTGCATTCCAGCTGATCCTTCGCGTCCCCCATCTGCCCCTGCGCATGAAGGAGCACTCGCGCCGAGCCCAGCACTTCGCCGAGCGTCTCGAGGCGCTCGGTCTCGACGTGCACTACCCCGGCTTGGCAAGTCACCCTCAACACGCCCTCTTGAAACGCCTCTCCAATGAGGGGTACGGAGCGGGGGGAATCCTCGCGCTCGACGTCGGCGATGTGCATCGCGCTCACGCCCTGATGGACGCCCTCCAGAACAAGGCGCACTTCGGTTTCGTCGCGGTGAGCCTCGGCTACTTCGACACGCTGATGTCCTGCTCTGGCAGCTCGACCTCGAGCGAACTGAGCGAAAAGGCGCGGGCGCGCGCGGGGATCTCCCCCGGACTCGTGCGGATCTCGATCGGGTACACCGGCTCGCTCGAGCAGCGGTGGGAGCAATTCGAAGGGATGCTCCGACGCCAGGGATTCATCAGGTAAGAGGGGCTCAACCTGCCCAGTGCAGCTTCCCCACCACGTCGAGGGCGGGGAGACGTCGCTTTCAGGCGTCGCTCCCCCCCGTACTGTCCATTTATTCGTCGCAATGCGCAACGCCCGCACACTATCCCACTTGCGCGGCCTTCGTTCAACGGAGCATCGAGTGAGACACTCGTCTACGATCTCGCACATGAACGAAATCCTGACGCCCCTGCAACTCATCATCGTGGCGACCTCAGCTTGGCTCAATCGACAGCAAGATGACGTCATCGATTTCCTGATCGAACAGAACCGAGTTCTCCTCGAACTTCACGATGGCAAGTGCCCTCGACTCTCCGACGATCAGCGACGACGACTCGCGGTGAAGGGCAAGGCTGTCGGCCGCAAGGGGCTCTTCGAAATCCCAACCGTGTTTCGTCCGGACACGATTCTCGGTTGGCATCGTAAGCTGATCGCGATCAAACACGACTTCTCAAGTCGCCGCCGAGGTCCGGGTCGGCCACTGGTGATGGTCGAGATCCGCGAACTCGTCGTTCGCTTCGCCAGCGACAACCCTTCG
>CALEHF010000431.1 GCA_937876125.1 uncultured bacterium | reverse complement strand
AGGGCGGATCCATCGATTCGAAGATCTGGCAGGCCTTCTCGAGTAGATCGAAACCTCCGCGGCTGTTTCCTTCGAGCGCTGTGAGGTCCAGCTCGCCAGAGTAAAGAAGATAGTAACCCTGGAGCATTTCTGGAAGACCCGCGGTCTCGCGCAATAGTTGCTCCGCTGCACGCAGCTCGGTTTCGGCAATGAGGAGTTTGCCGCAATCAATCGCGCACTTTGCAGCCGACAGGTGAGAGCGAAGCGACCACGCTGGCCCGAGACGTTCAAGGTCCTCTGATCGATGATGTTCATCTGTGTGAAGCTCAAGAGCTCGCGCGTATTGCCCGCTCGCCCAGTGGAGACCAGCGAGATCCATGGCGGCGATCGGCGCTAAGCGCGTCCCGTGCCTCTTTGAAATCTCGCTCGAGTTCTTGAACTTCGACAGCGCGAGAGCAAAGTTGCCTTCAGTTTGTGCGAGCAATCCTTGGGCGTGAGACAGTATCGAGTCCATGAGTTCGGAGATCAGAGGATGGCGAACTTCTGCCGTTCGCTCTGTTGCATCGCGAAGATAGTAGTTTGCCATTTTGAGATCGCCACGAGCCCGAGCCTCCCCTGATTGCAAAGCCCTCAGCGCAACCCACGCGAAACTATCCCCCGGGAGCCTGTCGACGGCAGTAAGTTCGAGACTCGTCAGGCTATCGACCGAGGGAGCTCCCTCGCGAAAGAAGAGTCGGCCAAGTACAGCCGCCTCCGTCCAAGGAAAACCAATCTTTCCGGCAGCGGATTCTAGCTTCTTTGCGAACGAGATTGTCGGGGCGCTCCATTGGACCAGCTCGACATACACGTCGAGTTTCTCGGGATTGCCGTCAGAATCGAGCTCTAGAAATCTAGACCCGGCTTGAAATGCAGAGTCTGCACGCATCGCCGCGAGGAATAACTTGGCCCGTAAGTCGTCATTAGGTCGGTCGCTCATCGAATCACGACCTGACTGAAGTCACCGGAGGGTAGTTGAACCGCAAGGATCGATATCACGATCCGTTCATCAACCAGCCCAGAGCTGTCCCGGAAGATCAGGTCGAGCCCGAACATGGCGCCACTCTGGCTCGCTCGAAAATTCTCCAGGGCAAGGTCGCCGCCAGCGCCAAACCACGATCCGAACTGAACAAGACTTGGATCGGTAGAGCCGCCTGCGAGGCCTTCCAGAACATGAGTAAGGAATTCAAATTGCTCGAGGTTCAGGAGCTCGTTCTTCGCAATTCTCCCCACCCGCGGAGACATTCGGAAGGCAGTGTAAACTTGATCGGGTGGCGTCAGGCAACCGCTGCCGAGAACGTGAAGATAGGCAATGGTGTGCTGCCCGGCTTGAGCTGTAGGTGCGAAACTGAACAAAGCAGATTGCGATGCCGCGCCTTGCCCGCTTCCTGTCTGAATACTTCCAACGAAGATGCAGGTTCCCCCAGCAGCGAGGACTGGGTGGAACGTGATGTCTTTGAGAGTCAACTGCGAGTCGAATGCCGCAACCCAGAGGCTCTTGGTGTTCTCAAGAGCAGACCTGAACACTGCCACTTCCGACGGGGACGACAAATTCCATGGAGGCAGTCCATCTGTCGGCGCCTGCGTATCCCCGGACGACCCGAAGACCAGCAACATCGCCAGCATCCCAGAGAGAAGCATTCGCACGCGAAGAGGCATAGCCGGTCCCTTTTCCGCTCGCATTGCATGATCCCGCCAAAAACAGAGACGTCCGGCGGGGAGCCCGTAGGTGTCTCAGTTTGAGACGAGTCCATGCTGCTGTCAAGCAGGGGGTATTCCTGGGTGCTTCTCGCGCTTCGAGCCACTTTGGGTAGGGGGGCTCCGCGGCGCCGACGACGCGACAGAGCCGATCGTCGTCAGCCCGCGGTTCCGCGGAACCGCACGCACTCGCTTTTTCCCTC
>CALEHF010000430.1 GCA_937876125.1 uncultured bacterium | reverse complement strand
GGGAGTGCGCCCCGTCGCTGGCCCCGTCGATCTCGCGGGGGCCCTGCGTCGGTGGGCTGGGACGAGAACCGCGCGGTAGAGCCGCGCCGCCACCGAGAACTCGCGCGCCAGGAACGCACTCTTCGCGAAGAGGAGGATCGCGTCCACCGTGGCGGGCTCCTCGTGCTGCCGCGCCTTCGCGGCCTCGATCGCCTCGAGGCAGGTTCGCACTTGTGGTTCCGACGGCGCGAGAATGTCGGGGGGTGCCCCCTCCGCCCCACTCCGCCCCGCGCGCTCGAGGAGAGCCTCCACCCACTGCGCGCGATGCACCGGGGGAAGGAGGGGCACGAGGTCGAGAACGAGAGCGCGCAGAGCGTCCCCGCCCAGAGCCGCGATGGCGGGCTCGACCGGCGGGAGAGACAGAGATCGCACCCCAGGGGAAGGAGCGCGCATCACGAGCCCTCCAGCTCGGAGCCGAGGATCTCCCTCACGAACGAGGCGGCCGCGGGGCCTTCGTCCACCAGCTTCCGCACGCGTACGAGAGTCTCGGCCGCGCATCCCGCCCGCTCCGCCGCCGTCATCGTGTTGTGGAACGCTTGGAACACATCGAGACCCGTGACCTCGAAGCCGTACCCTTCGGTCAACCAGCGCAAGGCAGCGACCCCCGCTTCGAACGCGAACGCGGGTTGCTTCTCGCGGAAGTCGCGGGCGGCCCGCGTCAGCGTCTGGGGAGAGCACGGCGCCTGGTTCGCCAGTTCGATCGCCTCGTCGTACAGACCGATGCTCTTCGCCGCGGCGAACCACTTTCCTTCCTCGCCGGGGGAGGCTTGGACGAGGTCAGCGAGAATCGTCGCCGGGCTCTTCTGGGGGTAGCGCTTCGCGACCGCGCGGAACCAGGCCAGGTACGTACCCGAACGTTGGGACCGGATGCCGTACCGCGCGTACGCCTCGTCGACGAGCCCGGACGAGAGGAGAACGTCCTCGCAGAAACGATCGATCTCGAAGTCATCGCCGGGGAATTGCGACACTCTTCGGCGAATCGGAGCGCCTCGGTCTTCTTCCCTTGCGCGAGGAGAGCGAGAGCAGCCCAGCGCGCGAACGACCAGAATCTCGGCGTCGGGAACAACGCGATGAGTTCGTCGAAGCGACCCGCAGCGTGGAGTGCGCTGAGGCAAGCAGTGGTGCCGTCGAAGAAGAACCAATTGTCGCGAGTGCTCGCGAGAGCGCGCTGCGTCTCGGGGAGAAGGACATCGGCCCACTGGGAGGCGAGGTTCGGCGAAGAGCACAGTCGCCCCCACTCGTCTCCGAGGGACTCGATCCAAGGCGTTTTATCTGCCTCGAGCGCGCCGAACAGTCGCTCGAGCCAAGCCGCGCGTGTCGAGGAATCGGCGGGTGCCGCGACGATCACCTCGACCAGAGCAGAGACGGCATCAGAGAGTCGGGGCGTTGGAGGTAGACCCAACGAGACTCCCCATTGCCAGAACGTCCCCGTTCGCCCAGGGTGGAGAGATGAGCCCGCTTGCGCTCGAAACGTCCACCGACGGGGGAGGGGTGTTCCCATGGCCAGGCCACGGACAAGGACCGGCAACGAGATTCAAATCGCGGTTCAGTTGGAGCCCGAGGAGTACGCGCAATTCGCGGGATACGTCGAGGTGCTCAAGGAGAAGGTGCGTCAGGAGAACGGCCGTGTGAGCGAGGTGAGCGGCCGAGAAGTGATGCGGTCTCTGTGGACGGCGCACTGGAAATCCCTGTCTCCCGCGCTCAAGCGAGCGGTGCGGGCTCGCCCTGAGTTCAAAGACAATCCGAAGATTGCCGCCGCGAAGAAGTCGCAGCGATTGAAACGCGCGCGCACGAAACGGCGCTAACGAACGGTGCGGTCCTGTAAGCGATGCGAATCGCGATCTCGCGCCGTGAATCGAAGAAAAAGTTTCGACGACGCGGCACCCAAGCGATGCGCGGTGAACTCTTGCTCGGTGAACAACTTAGTGCGCTTTTTCGGATGATCATCGAATCGTCGAGGCAAATGAGTTCTTGCGGCGCCCCGAGTTCTAGGCGATACCGGGCGCTCGCTCGCAACGCCCCCAGCCACCGGGGCGACCACGCGTGAAAGAGGCCCTGTGAGCTGCTCGCGACGAGTGCACACGAAACCCAGCAGGGTCCTCTCCTCTTCGTTTCATTCCCAGCAATCTATGGTTCGGCCGCGCGTTCACTGAGCATTGCTCAGCGAAGGTGAGTTCGTGAATTGGGGGTATCGCGGTGTCTCAGGAAGCCAAGGTTCGACTCTCGGGGTTCGGTCTCATGTTGTTCTTCGCAACAGTCGTTGGGCTCATGGTCTGGAGCCCGGCCGAGAGCCTGAAGAGAGGCGGGGTAGGTGCTCTTGCTCACGCCGCCTCACCACCTGAAATCGACCCTTCCCTCGTGGAAGTGTTTGCACCGGTGTCTGGCCGCGTCGTTTCTGCGAAGCTCCAGGCTACTGCGATCACAAATGGTGCGGGCACAGATGTTCGGCTTCACAATCTAACCACGGGTGAGTGGTCAGCGAGCTTCCCATTTGACCCGGTCAAAGGCGCGACGATCTCAGGAACGGGCAGTGGTGGGGACCTGCTAGAGCTAGAGGCCGTGAACAGCTCAGGAACCGACGTCGCAACGCTCGGGTACATTCCAGAGCCGTTGGACGTGGCTCAACCGGAGATCGACCCCAGTCGAATCACGAAGGCATGGAATGGCAGTACGTTCTCCCTCACGTATCACGCCTCTTCGGCTGTCGACGACGAGAGCTTCCCTGTCTTCTTGGAGCTGTACGTTGACGGAAACCCCAGCGGCGCGGTGACTGACACTGTCATCTCGAAGACAGACTCGTTCTCTCTGTCCATCTCCGCGACTCCTGAGGCGCGGATGGTCTTTCGTGCGACCGACGATTTCGGAAATCGCACCGAGATGCACTACCGGGCGACCAACGTAAACAACCCGCCCGTCGCGGCGGGGCTCGGCTCCTTCGTCGCGTCTCCCCATCAAACGAACTCGGAACGGACGGATGTCGCGCCACGGGCGGGGAAGGGTGTTCTCCTGCATGGTCGTGAGTTCGTCTTCGACTTTGTGCTGTGGGAGATCGCCGGAGCGAAGAATTCGACTCTCTTCCCCCTCACGTATCGTAGTGGAATTGACTTCGACGGTAGCGTGGGACTTGGCTGGGACTTTGGGCTCGACTCTCGCATTGAAAACTTGCCCGGCGGGGAGCGCTGCTGGCTTACAGGGGCAGGTCGAGTCGAAGAAAGTTTCCCGGTCATTGTTCCAAGCGCAGACTGGGATTCGCCAGCAGGTGTCTTCCAAAAGTTGACGTACAGTAAGCCGCAGCTTGAGTACACCTTGGAAGATCGACTCGGGACGAAGCGATTCTTCTCTGGGAAGAATGACCTTCTCCAGAGAGTCGAAGACGCCTACGGCAACACGTTGACCATCATCCGCAACTCGGACCTCCAGGTGGTTGAGGTCCGGGATGACCTGGGGCGTCGTATCTCTCTTTCTTGGTTCGATACAGGTCGTCTTGCCCAGATTCGAGACTTCGCAGGGAGGACCTTGCAGGTTTCGTACGACAAGAGTGGTTGTCTGACCGAGGTTCGTCGCCCCGACGGAACCAAGATGACCTTTGAGTACACTGCAGGGATCTCCGGCAAGCCCCACCTTCTGACGCGTGTGAACGATGAGGCGGGCAACGCCGCGGTCGTGAACGAGTACGATTCCGCAGGGAAGATCAATTTTCAGAACGACCTCTACAGCCTCGATTCCTCAGGGAAGTACACCTTTCTCGAAGAGCTCAACGGGACCTCCGTCATCGGGGCTCGGGTCATCGACCCGATCGGCGCTGAAACCGTCTATGAATTCGACCCAAGCTCGACGCATGTCACGTTGGATTCGGTCGAGCAGTTCTCCAACCTCAATCTACGGGGAGGTGTCGTTGCGGGGTATCCAGGCGACGACGACCCGGAGAGTTGGAAGGTACGGTTCACCTACGGGGCAAACCTGCTGCGAACGCAGCAGGTACACGACGCACTTGGTGTCATGGTGGGCGGGGCCCTCGTGGACAAGCTCAACCAAGAAGGGGAGTCTTGGTCCTACGAATCTCCGACAGACCCGGACCCACTCCTCCGCGAGCGCATCAAGTACCACACGCAGTTGGGAGACTTTGCGGACCCGAACGACGACCTCGCCGTTTCTTGGGGCTATGCTCCAGGTGAGCGCTTCCCCGAGGTGTTCAACACATTGCGCGGTGCTGCCGTTTATCTGGAGTACGACGCGGCGGGACAGCTGTGTTCTCGAGAACAGCCCGGCGTCCTGAGAGAGTCAAGCGCTGTACCCTATACCATCAAGCGCTCGTATGAATACGACTCGCGCGGTCGGCTCGAGACGATGACCGGTCCGAATCGATGGGAAGAGTACCCAGCTACCGACAAGCCGGAGCAGAGGTTCACCTACTACAGCGATGACCTCGCGGTTGCGGGCCTCGAGGCCGGTCAACTTTCAACTGTGGAGCAGTTGGACACTGCCGGGGTCGCTCAATTCACGACGACGTACCATTGGGACGCCGTTGGAAACGTTCTCAGTCGAATTGACCCTGGGGGTGCAGTCTGGGAATGGGAATACGACCTCAATGACCGGGTGACGCGTGCACTTGAGCCCGAAGTCACCTTGAGCAATCAAGTCAAGGTTCAGGGCGAGACTGTCTGGGACTATGGAGCCGATGGAATCCTCGACGCGATTCGTTCTCGAAACTGGAATGCGGACGGAACAGCCGGTACTCCCGCGTGGTCAGAGAAGCGATACTTCCATGATGCCTACGGGAGACTGTTCGCGAATGAGTGGGACCGAGATGGCACTCGGGTCCAGAGACGCGAATTCCAGTACACCCCACGAGGTGGGATCGCACAGGAAGCAGCACGAGTAGGCGTCGCCAAGTGGGCAATCAAAGCCTACGAGTACGACGAGCGGTCTTCCCTGCTTCGGTCTGTCGTCGACCCGAGCTACCTTACAACTCCAAGCAGCGCGCCCAGTAGTACGGCCATCTCGACTTGGTATCGATTCGACCTTGCCGGTCGCGAGCTGCACCGCTACGCCCCCCTCAGTACGGGACCCGTGGTCTCTCATTACGATGCCTTCGGGCGACGCGAGACGAGGGAGACGAGCCTCATTGACCTCGGGTCTGCGCATGAGGGGGACCCGAACGTCAGCCTGGGGCCTCTAGAATCTGCGAGTGGATACGTTCGCTGGGAGACAGAGTGGACAGCAGCCAGCGATGTTGCTGCCGTACGCCGCTTGACTCGAGCGGACGCGATCAACGATTGGGCAGTGGTTTCGGAGACTCGCTATCGGTACGACTCGGCTGGGCGAAACACGGCGTTTCTTGAGGCGCGCGACTGGAACCCCGGAGACCCGGTCTTGGTACCCACGGATTGGGCTGAGTGGGAGACTGACTACTACGCCGACGGAACGACTTGGAAAGAGCGGAGTCCGGGTCAACCGGAGGAAGCGATTACCGTTCTTGATGACCTAGGTCGGGTAGAAGAAGTCACCGACCAAGCGGGTAATCGCGTGGTCTACTCCTACGACTCTTCGACCGGAGACCTCCTCTACGAGGACCGGGAGCCCATCAACGAGCTATTCCCGACGACAACGATTTCATACCGGACGCAGTACCACCACGACGAGCTCGGGCGGAAGACAGGCTTCGATTTCTATGGTGACCAGTTTGCTTCCCCCGCTCCACCGAAGGTTGGTGAGCGCTATGAGTACAACTCGCTCGGTATCCTGACACAAGCTTCGAAGTACAACGCCACTTTGAGCGAACACGGAATTGTGACGAAATACACGGTCGACCTCTTGGGTTCGGTGAGCAACGTCAAGGTCGGGAAGGCGTTTGCGAGTTACTTGGACTACCAAGAAACGGAGTACGAGTTCGACGAGTTGGGTCGTGTCTCTTCCAGCACGCACAATCCTCAAGCGCCGGGCGGCTCTCAGTCACTCCCGCCGCGTACACGCAGTTGGATTCTCGATGCACTGGGTCGCGTGACACAGGAAACTCTGCCCCCGAAGCAAACCACTCCGGGATCCAAAAGCTACACCTACGAAACGAACGGCTACCGCCTTCGGGTGTAACCCTGACATAGCGCTCAGGCTGCGAGCTCAACATGCTGG
>CALEHF010000429.1 GCA_937876125.1 uncultured bacterium | reverse complement strand
CACACCGAGAGCAAGAGCGCGATCGATGCGCAGCGATCTCTCGATTACGACGTCGCGCGCTCTTCTTGGGTCGGGGACTACCTCGATCCGACCACGTTCCTGGATGTCTTTCGAAGTGACTCGGGGACGAACCGGACCGGGTGGAAGGACCCCGAATACGATGCGCTCCTCGCCGCCGCCGCTCGCACTCCGGGGGGGCTGATTCGCAGTACGATCATGTTCGAGGCGGAGCGGGTGCTGCTCGAGCGGGGCCCGGTGATTCCGCTCTGGTATGGCGTGACGACGTCGCTCGTCTCGGAGCGAGTTCGCGGGCTTGGAGCGAATGCGCTCGATCAGCAGTGGCCCCAGCGGTTGCGACTCGAAGAGGCGCGGCGATGATAGCGTTTCTCCTGCGCCGTGGAGTGTTGTTGCTACTGACGGTGTGGGCCGTCTTTACCGTCACGTTCTTCCTCATGCGCGCAGTGCCCGGCGGACCCTTTGATGTCGAGCGCGCCCCTCCCCCTGCGGTCGAACGCGCGATCGCGGCAAAGTACCACCTCGATGATCCGCTCATGAAGCAGTACTTCGATCAGCTCGGCTCGGCCCTTTGCGGAGACTTGGGGCCGAGCTATCGACTGGTCGACTATCGCGTGGCCGAAGTGATCGCCGAGGGACTGCCGCGGAGCTTGATCCTCGGAGGGCTCGCGCTGATCGTCGCTTTGGTGCTGGGGATCGGAGCCGGCCTGGCGGCGGCGGTTCGACCCCGCAGCGCACTCGACACGCTGGTCATGTCGGCCTCTTCTCTCGGGCTCGCGCTCCCGAACTTCGTCATCGCCGCCGCGCTGGTCATCCTCTGCTCCTTCGTCCTCCGGATTCTCCCCGCAGCGGGTTGGGGAGGAGCGCGCCATCTCGTGCTCCCCACACTCTGCCTGGCGTTGCCCTACGCCGCCGCCGTGGCGCGCCTGGTCCGCACCGGGCTTCTCGAGGCATGCGCCGAAGACTGGTTCCGTACCGCACGGGCGAAGGGGCTGTCGCGTCTCGAAGCTCTGTGTGGCCACGCGATGCGTCCCGGTCTCATCCCGGTCGTCAGCTTCCTCGGTCCCGCGGCGGCGGGGATCCTCACCGGATCGTTGGTCATCGAGCAGGTCTTCGCCATCCCCGGACTCGGAAGCCATTTCGTGCAGTCGGCACTCCACCGCGATTACCCACTGTCGATGGGAGTGGTCCTTCTCTACACCGTACTCGTCGGGACGCTGAACATCGGCGCCGATCTCGCCATTCGGCTCCTCGATCCGCGCACAGGAGAGATCGAATGAACGCGCCGATTTCCCCCTTTGGTCGCGCTTGGCGGCGCTTCTCTCGTCGAACTCCGACCCGCATCGCACTGGTCTATCTCGTCGGCGTGGTGTTGGTGGCCTTGTTTGCTCCTTGGCTCCCCCTCGCCTCGCCGAGTGCGATCCACACCGAGTGGGCCACGACTCCGCCGGCGGGGGCGGAGTTCGCCGCGGTCGAGGATTCCGAGAACTTGAGTGGAGTGCGCACCCTCATCTTCGGCGACACCGTGATCCCCCCCTACTTGGGTCGCGACGCGCTCGGGCGCGATCTCCTCGCCCGGATCGTCTGGGGTGCACGGATCTCGCTCCTCACCGCAGTGGCCGCGGCGCTGGTGTCGCTCTTGATCGGCGTGACGTGGGGTGCGGTGGCGGGGGCGTGCGGTGGCTGGACGGATGACGTGATGATGCGCATCGTCGATCTTCTGTACTCGCTCCCGTTTATCTTCGTGGTGATCTTCCTCGTCTCGACGGCGCGAGGGTCGGGGTGGTTCACGGGGCCCGTCGCAAACCTTGCCGTGTTCTTGATCACCTTGGGACTCGTCTACTGGCTGACGATGGCGCGCGTCGTCCACGGCCAGGTGATCACCCTCAAAAAGCGCGAGTTCGTCGAAGGGGCTCGGGCTCTCGGAGCAGGGGGCGGGAGGATCTTGGTCGCCCACCTCCTCCCGAACTTGGCTCCGATCATGATCGTGACGCTCACCCTCACGATCCCACGCATCCTTTTGATCGAAGCGTTCCTCAGCTTCCTCGGACTCGGAGTGCAGGCGCCTCATGTGAGCTGGGGTACCCTCTCCCGAGACGCCTTCGAGGTTCTGACGCCGATCCACACCCCCTGGTGGCTCGTGCTCTTCCCCTCCCTCGCCATTGTGACCACTCTCGGAGCCCTCCAACACCTCGGAGATGCTCTCCGCGACGCCTGGTCCCCTCGCGAGGGTCACTGAGTTTTCGCTCTCAGCGCCTGACCGCACAGCCCGGTTTCGTTCTCGCGGAGCGCGAATTGCTATGCACGGGCGGGATCGCGGGTGGACTCTTAAAAGGGCTGAACTCCTCCTCCGAACGCTGCGCATCGCTCGAAATGTGGCGTAGAATCCCAGGGAAGTGCATTTCGCACCTTACTGATGAAGCCAAAGGGAAGGGGTTCCCATGCAAGACGAACCAAGATCGACTCAAGTCTCATCGCTTCGATCATTTGCGCACGATCCATTGGCCCCGGGAGGCGACGCGCCTCGTTTCTCTCGGAACGCGGGTAACGCCGCCGCAGTCGCGATGGTCCTCGCACTCATCATCATCGGCGTGGTCGGCTATTTCTTTGTCGGGGTGAGCACGACCGGCCCCACCCCCGGCGGTGGGCCAGTCCCGACAACAGGGTCGAGCAACATTCCGGAGTTTGCTCCCACGGAAGAGGCGACCGAAACGGCGTTCGATCCTCTCACGGAAAAAGACACGCCGGCGCTCGGCGACAGCTCCACAACCGTGAGTGACCTTTTCTACGGTCGCGCACTGGACTTCGAGGAAAACCCCATCGCTGGGGTGACGGTGCGGCGCCTCGACGGTCCTTGGCAGGGGAGTGTCGACCTCGTCTACGGTGATGCGATCTTGACCATCCCCGTCCGCAAGTCTGGTGAGGGCCTCGCTCCTTTCGAAAACGCACCGCAAGTGCTGACTCAAGCGGATGGTTCGTTTGAAATCGCTGGGAAGGTCGGCGACGCATTGAGCCTGTCCGCCCCCGGTTTCGCGCCGGTGCTCGCGAGGATTTCACCGAACGACAGCTTGTCCCCCGACCCGCCGCAGAGGATCGACGAGGCCACGGACGAGGCGCTTTCCAACGCGCTTCGGGACATGCCGTTCGATGCCGGTGAGCTCGGCCGGTTCCGTTCTCCCAACGATGTCTCTGTCGAAGTTTCCGCCACGCCGACCGCGGCCGATCGTCGTGATCTCACTCTGGGCCCCGCGATCTTCGTGACCGGTTCCGTCACCTCGGCGGTCGACGGTTCTCCTGCAACCGGCACGGAAGTGACGATTCGTGAAGGAGCCGATGTCGGGATGATGGCCATGATGATGGCGCAGAACGGAAACTCCCGTCGAAGCCGGGTCAACGACTTGGGTGAGTACGCCATCGTTCTGGAGAAGGCAGGGGACTATCGCGTCGGTGTTCGAAGCGGCGCGACAGATTTCGCCCCCACTCCCCTGGATGCGTATCCGGCTGTCCGGCTCCAAATGGGTGACACCGAGCACGTGGTGAATTTCACTGTCGAGCCCGGCGGCGCGCTCGAGGGGATGCTAGTCGACGCGAAGGGCATACCGATCACAGGGCAAAACGTGACGGCCTTCCCTCAGATGGAGATCACTGATTTCACGAGCGGCGGAATGCTCGGGCGCCTCGATCCGCGCAAGACCGAAACTCTCGAAGATGGGTCATTCCGCATCGGCGGTCTGCCTCTCGACATCGCCTACAACGCCAGTGCTACGGTCCCCGATCTCGCCCGCACTACCGTTCTCAGTGACAAGTTAACCCTCGAACGGCCCATCGCGTTGGTACACCTCGTCGCCGTGCGCGGGTCGTCGATTTCGGGGACTGTCGTGACGGAGCTCGGCAAGCCGCTCGGTGGCGTCCAGGTGGCGATTCTTCCCGACTTCCAGGCGTTGATGGAAGGAGGCGTGATGGCGGCGGCGGACTTCTCCAACGCTCCTGTGACGAGTGAAGACGATGGGACCTTCACCCTGGAACACCTCCACGCCGGTGAGTACAACCTCGTCGCGGGGGATGCGATGGCCAACTTCAACCCGTTTGGTGGCGATT
>CALEHF010000428.1 GCA_937876125.1 uncultured bacterium | reverse complement strand
GGCGCGGTGCGAATTCACACTCGATGAGATCCTCGCAGCGCAAGCGCGGGGTGAGTGCGAGGCTGCGACGCGATGGGTGCCCATCGAATTGCGGGGGGAGGCCATCGGGCTGCTGGAGATCTGTCTCGACCCGCGCGAGCAGGCACTCCTCGATCAGACGCCGCTCTTCCGACGGTGGCTCGAAGAGACGATCGGGACGCTCGCCGAGATGGTCGCTCTATTCCTCGAAAACATACGTCTCTATCGGCAACTGGAAGGGCAGGCTCGTCGCGACATGCTGACCGGCCTCCACAACCGCCGTCATCTCCTCGAATTGATCGACCGAGAGGTCGCTCGCAGCCATCGCGAGCAGTCGAGCCTGTCGGTCATCTTCATCGATCTCGATCAATTCAAGGAGCTGAACGACGGCTTCGGGCATATCGTCGGAGATCGCGTTCTCTCAGAGTTCGCTCGATTGCTCGAGGAATCGTTCCGTGAGACCGACGACATCTGTCGCTACGGGGGGGACGAATTCGTCGTGATCATGCCCTCGACCGGAGTCGCAGAAGCGCGCAGCAAAGCGCAGCGCCTACTCACGGAGATTCGAAATCACGACTTCGCGTCCGAATCCTCGAAAGAGCCGATCACAGTCACGTTATCGATCGGGGTTGCGGGTCTCGATCCCCAGGAGGAGGGGCAAGACGTGCTCCGTCGCGCAGACGAGGCGCTCTATGTTTCAAAGCGAAACGGCCGCGATCAGATCAGCGTCGCTCCGTCCGTCCATGACCGGCAGGCCACTCGCTAGTCTGCGAGCTTGGGTTCAGGCCGGGGGGAAGGAGAGTCTACTCTTGGGCGTCGTTGAGCTCATCTTCGAACGCTCCTTCGGAACGATACGGATCTGTCTCGACCAACCGATCCGCGTCTGAAGACCCTTCCCCTGCCGACCCAATATCTGGATCTTCCGTCCCCGATTCACCCCGCGTACTTTTCACGGTTGGATCATCGAGGGCGCGCACTTCCTGAATCTTCGCATCCATACTCATCTGTTTACGGATCGTGTCGTCGAGGACGAACTGGAGCATTGGCGTTTCCCGGAAGCTGATGACCTTCGCGAGGTGCGACTGAATAAAGCCGCGAGCGGCCTGCAAGCCGCGCAGCGTGGTGCGCTGGGTGGCTTCGTCGCCGAGGATCGAGACCGAGACCTTCGCTTCCTTCAGGTCCTCAGTGGGTTCAACGCCGGTGATCGAAACGAACCCGACCCGCGGATCGCGCAGCTCATGTTGGATGACGCGCGCGATCTCGGTGCGCAGGAAAGACGAAATTCTTTGTTTACGAACCGGTCTCACGCTTCTGTGCTCGATTCCGTCGCTTCGTCCTCTGTCTTTTCAGTGGGTGCGACAACCGCGACGGGCACGTCCTCAAGCTTCCGCTTCGTCTCGATCTTTTTGTAGCTCTCGATGAAGTCACCGATCTGGATGTCTGAGAAGCCTTGGATGCGCATGCCGCACTCGAAGCCCTCTTTGACCTCTTTCGCGTCGTCTTTCACCCGCTTGAGCGAGTCGAGTTTGCCCTCGTGGATCATGACGCCAGCGCGAAGCAAGCGCACGGGATCGTCGCGTCGGACCACACCGCTGCGAATCATGCACCCGGCGATCTTGCCGAGCTTCGAAGAGCTGAAGATCGCCAGGATCTCCGCCGAGCCTTGATTCTCCTCGTGGATTTCCGGCTCGAGCATGCCTTCGAGCGCGAGACGCATCTCTTCGATCGCTTTGTAGATGATCTCGTAGGTGCGAATCTCGACGTTCTTCTCGTCTGCCTGAGCCTTCGCGCGTTGGTTCGCCGAGACATGGAATCCAATGATGATCGCGTCTGACGCATCCGCGAGCAGGACGTCGTCCTCGGTCACTTCGCCGACCCCGCCGCGAATAATGCGGATCGCCACCTCGGTGGTGCGCAGGTCGGAGAGCTCCTTCTTGAGCACTTCGAGTGAGCCTTGTACGTCGGTTTTGATGACGAGATTGATCTCTTTGATCTTGCCCGCGGAGATGGTGTCGAACAGGCCCTCGAGCGTGACGTGAGTGCGTTCCATCCGTTCCGCAGCACGCTTCTTCCGCTGGCGATCCTCAGCGATCTCGCGCGCTTTCGCGAGATCATCGAGCGCGTAGAAGCGATCGCCCGAGCCGGGCAGATCGTTGAGGCCGGTGATCTCGACGGGAGTCGACGGGCCCGCCTCGGTGAGGGGGACACCGACCGTACTGCTCATGGTGCGCACCTTGCCGTACGACGGCCCGCAAATCACAACGTCGCCGTTTCGCAGCGTTCCCTCTTGGATGAGGACCGTAATCACGTTGCCGCGGCCAGTGGTGGCACGAGCTTCGAGGACAGTCCCGATCGCGTTCTTGTTCGGGTTTGCCTTCAGGTTGAGGATGTCGGTTTCGAGAGTGAGCAGCTCGAGCAGGTCGTCGATCCCCGTCCCCTTGAGGGCCGAGATTTCGACCAGCTCGGTCGTTCCACCCCAATCGGGGGGCCCGATGCCGAGCTCCGCGAGCTTCTGCTTGGCGCGATTCACGTTGGCGTTCGGTCGATCGATCTTGTTCAACGCGACCACGATCGGCACGCCAGCGGCTTGCGCGTGCTGCATCGCTTCTTCGGTCTGCGGCATGGGACCGTCATCCGCCGCCACGACGAGGACCGCCACGTCCGTGATGTTCGCACCACGGGCGCGCATCTCGGTAAAAGCCTTGTGACCCGGTGTATCGATGAACACGACGTGCTTGTTTTCGTGATCCACTCGATACGCGCTGATGTGCTGTGTGATGCCGCCGGACTCGCCGAGAGTCACTCGCGTCTCGCGAATCTTGTCGAGGAGTGAAGTCTTTCCGTGGTCGACGTGGCCGAGAATCGTCACCACCGGTGCGCGGGGGACGAGATCAGCCTCGGTATCGGTCTTGGACTCGATTTCCTCGAGGCTCGAGTCGACGGCCGCTGCTGCTTCCACTTCGATGAGAACCGAGAACTTTTCGCCGAGCAGGAGAAGCATCTCTTCGGTCAAGCTCGTGTTGACGTTCATGAGGATTTTCTCCTCCATCATCGCCTTCAACAGGAACGTGTGCTTCACGCCGATGAGCGGCGAGAGTTCCTTGAGCGTGATCGGCATCGGTACTTTGAGCTCGGAGGGGCGCTCACCAGATTCGACTTCTTCCTGTCGCTGCCGGCGGAAGTACTCGAACGATTCGCGCTTCCGTCCGCCGCCTCGTCCGCCTCCACTGCTGCCGCGTGAGCTGCGGCGCGCGCCGCCGCCAGCGTTCCGACGGGCACCGCGGCCCCCCGGTCCACCCGGTCCTCCGCCCCCAGGCGGCATTCCCTCCCCGGGGAAGAAACGAACCTTGGACGGGCCTCCTGGCGCGCTACTGCCACCGCCG
>CALEHF010000427.1 GCA_937876125.1 uncultured bacterium | reverse complement strand
CCACCATCACGGCAATGTAGAACACGAACTCCTTGTTCCCTCGCACTGCAGCTGCGACCGCTGCCAGAACGAGGTAAGTCGCCGTGAACCATGCCACGGGGATGATCGGATTCCGCTCGGTGCTCACCACGAGACTCCATTCGCTCAATGACCCCGCGGTCGGAGTGCTCAAGGAGGATGCCGCTAGGCGGTCTTCTTCGTCTTCTTCTTGGCGGTCTTCTTCGTGGTTTTCTTCGCCGCGATTTTCGTCGTCGTCTTCTTCGTCGTGGTCTTCTTCGTGGTCTTCTTCGTGGTCTTCTTCGTGGTGGTCTTCTTGGCGGTCTTCTTCGCTGCTGGCTTCTTCCCCGACGCCGGGATCCCCGCGGTGTACTGAGCGAGGAATTTTTCGACCGTAAAACCCTTGAGCGCATCGCCGATCACTTCGAGGGGCATGTCCTCGAGCTTCTTGACCCGCACGCACGATTTCCCCATGTCGAGCTTCTTGCCGGTCGCCTGCCACGCTTTGACGAAGCTATCGACGCGCTTCGGATCAATGTAGAGGCAGAAGAGGTAGATGGAGATGTTGTTCTTCTGCGATGCAACCGACACGAACGGGACCGGCTGCTTGGCGTCGCAGTGATAGCCGTCGGGGTAGATGCTGTGCGGCACGAACCAACCGAGCATGCCGTATTGAATCCCCTCCTTGAATCCCTTCCCGATGTTCTTGTTGATCACCTTCCGCACCGCTTCGACCATCGTGCGACGATCCGCGGGAAGGGACGCGAGATACTCTCTGGCGGTTGTGGCTTTGCTCTGCACCATATCCGGTCAGCTCCGCTCTACTCGGTGTCCTCAGATCGTTTGGAAGGCCGGCAGGATACCCGGTCGGGCGCGGGAATGTCAGAGCAAAGTCGGGGCCGAGCAGCCCGACAGAAAAGCAGGGCGCCGCTCCCCGGTGTGGGGAAGGGCGCCCTGCTCACGAGCGATGACAAGGGTGACAAGAGGAGCTACAGAGAGACCGTTGGGGGCGCCAGCTCCACGCGAGCCAGGAAGTCATACAGTGAGGAGATGAGGCTCTGGGTTTCGGCGGCGTCCGACTTCTTCGCGGCTTGCTCGAGTGCGGCGCCGATTTCGCTGACGCGATGGCAGCCGAAGCCGCCCCCGTTCCCGCTCATGCGATGGCCCAGTAACTCGACGGTCGCGAAGTCCCGAACTTCGAGCGCGCGTTGCAGCGCCTTACAATCATCACTCCGGCGGCCGAAGAAGCCGGGGAGGAGATCCTCGAGCCCCTCTTCAACTTCGACGTAGATCGGAGGTCCGCTGACCTTGGGCGGCTGAGAGCCCGAGCCGGAAGCCAGAGCGGAGACCATCGGACGGATCGAATCGATCACGATCGCAGCGACGCGCTCAGCAATCGAGTCGATCATTCGCGGATCGAAGTCCCCCACGAAGTTCGAGGACAGGTTCCCGCAGTGCGGGCAATCGGCGGAGTCGTTCGAGTTAGCGGAAGAAGAGGAAACAACCGAAGAAGGTGAAACAGCGGGAGAAGAGGAATCCGATGCCAGAGCGGCGAGAGGCAGGACCGTCTTCGAGCTCACCAACACATCTTCGACGGCCTTCAGGAATGAGCTCTCGAGGATCGGTTTCGAGAAGAATCCGGCCACCGCTTCATCCATCACGACCTGCTTGAAGACCGCGGGATCGCGCCCCGTCACCACGAGCACCGGAATGTCGGAGATGCTCTCGATCTCGCGCATCTTCCGGATGATCGTCAGCCCGTCCTCGCCCGGAAGACCGAGGTCCAGGATGACGAGATCGGGAATGACCCTCTGCGCCGAAGAGAGGCAGCTCTCTCCGTTCGCAGCGAAGTCGAGGTGGTAGCCGCGGGGGCGCAGGATCCGACTCATCTGCGAGCGGATCTCGCGATCGTCGTCGACGATCAAAATGGTCTTCTTAATGGAGTGGCTCCTTGTCTTCCGCGATCTTTGCCATGGCCGAAGCGAGCAGAGTGCAAATGTGGGAACTGGCTCCCAAAGAGTGCCATCTTGCGTCGGGTGCGACAAATTGAGGGCGCGAAGCATGGGGCCAGGTACAAGAAAACAGGGCGTCCTCCCCCGCTACGGGGGAGAACGCCCTGCTCTTGTCCAGCCGGTCCGCTTCGCGTGGAGCCGCGACCCCCTTCGCGTCTACGCCTCGGTCAGTCGCTCCGCCACCACCGAGACGTGGTTGTTGAGGACTTCCATGAAGCCACCG
>CALEHF010000426.1 GCA_937876125.1 uncultured bacterium | reverse complement strand
CTTTTCGGCGCCGCCCTTGAGGATCTCACCGAGAATTTCCATCGGCAGCTTGCTGCGCGGGAAGCCGACCAGGTTGAGCGCGCAGAACGGCTCACCTCCCATCGCATAGACGTCGGAGAGCGCGTTCGCCGCCGCGATCCTGCCGAAGTCGACGGGGTCGTCGACGATCGGCGGGAAGAAGTCGATCGTCTGCACGAGCGCCTGGTGTGGTGCGCCCGGGACACGAATCACCCCTGCATCGTCCAAGGTTTCTGCCCCGTGCAGCACCTCGTCGCGCGTCGGAAACTGGAATTTACCGAGAACCTGGACCAGGTCCTCTGGGGAGAGCTTCGCCGCTCAGCCCGCGCAGGACGCGTACTTGGTCAATCGGATCTTCTTTTTTTGAAACACGGGTCTCCTCGACTCGAAGTTCAACAAGTTCAACACGACCAGGGTACAGAGTCGTGGATATGGAAGTCACACGATGGAGCGAGCGCTCTACCCGAAGATCTCTCGCACCTTTGCTGCGATCACCGGCACGTCTTCGTCGTCGAACGTGCGCACGTCTAGTCGTACCACGTCGTCGCGCACGATCGGAAAAATCGGCCGGGCCCCTCGGCGAAGGAGTGCCGCGAACTCAGTTGCGGAGTGGCGATCGGAAGTGAGACGCACTGCGCGCGACTCGATTTCGCGGGTCGGGAGAGAGCCACTCCCGGCGAGGGCACCGTGCGGCTCGATCTGAGTCGCGAGTCCCTTGATTCCGTGGAGCGCGGCGGCGAGCGCTTCCGCGCGTGGCTCGAGGCTCTCCGCGGTGGCGAGAAGTCGACCGAGGGCAGGAATCCGTGCGATGGCGGCATCGGGACCCGCGCGGTAGATCCGGAGCGTCGCCTCGAGCGCGACGTAGGTGAGGCGGCAAGGGCGAAGTGCGCGGTAGAGCGGGTGCTTCCGGCACTTGTCGACCGCCTTCTTCGTGCCGACGATGATTCCCGACTGCGGCCCCCCGAGCAGCTTGTCCCCGGAGAAGCAGACCAGGTCGCAGCCCGCGGCGACCGAATCCCTAACGAGCGACTCCCCCGGTCGCCCGCGCGCGGCGAGATCGACCAAGCACCCCGATCCGAGGTCGTGAACCACGGCGCGCTGAGTGCGGCGGCCGATTTCGCACAAGGTGTCGATGTCGACCTCTTCGGTGAACCCGATCACGCGGTAGTTCGACGTGTGGACCTTGAGGATCATCGCGACGTCGTCATCGACTGCGTTCTCGTAGTCTGCGGCATGCGTTCGGTTGGTGGTGCCGACCCCGGCGAGCTTGGCCCCGCCGAGTTCCATGATGTCGGGGATCCGGAACGATCCGCCGATCTCGACCATCTCCCCGCGGGAGAGGAGCACCTTCTTGTCCTTGGCGAGGGCGGAGAGAAGGAGCAGGGTCGCGCCGGCATTGTTGTTGACGACTGTCGCTGCTTCGGCGCCGGTCAGTTCGCGAAGGAGCGCCGCGCACCCCTCGTCGCGACCGCCCCGCTGGCCCGTCTCGGGCTCGATCTCGACGCGCAGGGGGTGACGCACGCGTTCGCCGAGTTGGTCTGCAACCTCCGGGGCGATCGGAGAGCGCCCGAGCCCGGTGTGGAGGACGACGCCAGTCGCATTGATCACCGGGCGGTAATAGGGGATCGCCGCGAGAGTCAGACCGACGCGCACCATCTTCTCGATGGCACTGGGCTCGACATCGTCACTGGTGATTTGTCCCTTGGCCCCGCGCGCTCGCAGGTCATCGAGAACCATGCGGATCTGTTCGAGCACCTCGGCGCGGGAGTGCTCATCGATGAGGGGAGCGAACAGCGGGTCGACGAGGAGGCGATCGACCTGAGGGAGCTGGCGAAGAATCTCGCCGGGGTGACGATCGGTGGATGAACCCATTGGGTCCTCTCTCTCGGAGCTCACAGGTACTTTGAGTTCACGGGGACCGCGGCGGGATCGGCTGCACTGGCGTCGGCTTTTTCGGCGCAGACTTCTCGCCGTCTTCGCCGTCTCCCAGGGTCTTCTCCGGCGTCTTCGCAGAAGCGGGCTCGGGGCCGCTCGGCACGCGAACGGCGTAGCGCTTCGCTGCAGCCTGGGCGATCTCTTCGTTCAGCTCGATCCGCTCCAGCTCGATTTCAGCGTGCAACTCGAGGAACGCGAAGGGGAGTGACCCTTCGATCAGGATCGGGCGACGCGACTCGCGATCGACCCAGATGCGGATCGATCCGTTGAGCCCGAACAGCCCTCTGAACTTCTCCTTCTCCTCGCCCTCGTCCGCGACGAGGGGCTCGAGCGTCAACTGCACCGCGTCGAACGTTCCCGCGGCGACCTTGATGCGCTTCTGCATCTTCGCTTGCACGCGCACTTTCCACCGGCGGGTGTCGCTGACGATCGGGATGATGATCGGATCGGAGGCGGGATCGAATTCGATCTGTCGCGCCATGTAGATCGCTGAGAGCAGATCCACGTAGTCACCCTCGTAGCGATGTTCAGTCCGCGTTTGCCAGAAGTAATGTGCGCGGTTCTTGCAATCGGTGTCGGTGCAATGGACGTGCTCCGTCCCCCACGGGATCGGCCCGTGCATCTTCGCCTGCTTGACCTGATGCGTGGCGTCGGTGCAACCCTCCTTCTTGCAGTGCTTCAGTCGTATGAAGTCCGCACCATTTCCGAGGAAGTTGATCTTCTTCGTGCGGCGCTCAGTGCCGCGTTCTTCGGTGAG
>CALEHF010000425.1 GCA_937876125.1 uncultured bacterium | reverse complement strand
GGGGTCGGTGCCGGAGGTACTCTCGGTGCGCCGCACGCGAACGACACCGCGCAGTTCAACATCCTGATCGTCGCCGAGGATCTCATCGACGCAAACAACGACGGTCTTGTCGATGATCCCGATGATGGCACCGTTTCCGGGATGATCCTCGAGTTCGACTTCACAACGATCCAGGCGCCGTTCGTCCCGCAGGATGTCACCGTGACGCAGATCACGACCATCGACTGCGAGGGATCGACCCCCGGAGTGGTGAAGATCTACGATGGGTCGAACGCGTTGATCTCCTCGACCCCTCTCATCGCGGGAGGGAACAACGGTCTGGTCACGCAATGGATCGGGACTCCGGGGGTTGGAGTGTCGGGCGCGGCGCGGATGGAAGTGATCCTGAACGGATCGTCTGCCATCGATGACATCGTGCTCGAGCTGACCGCGCCTTCGCCGCCGACTTGTTATCTCGATGCTTCCGGGTCTTCCGGCAGCGGATCGGGGAGCGGCCCGTTGAGCGTCGACGTGGGACACACGATCACGTTCACGATCGACGGTGCGACGGACCCGGGCTACGGCGGTCTCGTCCTCAGTGCCGCGGGACTCCCCCCCGGCGCGACAGCCTCTCCCCCCCTGCCCCTCGATTCGGGACCCGCTTCGACGGTTTCGACAACCTTCACCTGGACCCCGACCAGCGCCGACGAGGGAGTTCACACGATCGACTTCACCGTGACCGATACGATCGGTCAGACTTCGAGTTGCCCCGTCGAGATCCATGTGGAGTGTGATCTCTCCATCGAGGACGGCCAGCAACCGGCTTCGCAGACGGTCTGTGCAGGAGAATCGACGTACTTCTCCGCCGACGTTCACGCGACCTCCCCTGCGACCTACCAGTGGACCCACGAGGGAGCTCTGATCCCTGGTGCGAACTCTGTCTCGCTCAGCCTCGCCTCGGTCTCCCCGAGCGACGCGGGAAGCTACGTACTCACCATCACGAATCCCTGCGGCACGCTCTCGAGTTACGCGGCGATCCTCACCGTCGGCGAAGCGCCGCTGATCACGACGCAACCTTCTCCGGATGATCCCTGCGAGGGGAGCGATGCCACCCTGAGCGTCGTCGCGAGCGGCGGTCCGCAGCTTGCCTACCAGTGGCGGAAGGATGGCACGCCAATTCCAGGCGCGACCTCGGCCACGCTCGTTCTACCCGCGGTCGACAGCAGAGATAATGGCAGCTACTCCGTCTACATTTCGAATACGTGCGGCGATGACACCAGCTCGATCGCGACGATCTGGGTCCATGAGGGACCCTCCATCGAGAAGCACCCGCAAGATGACAGTGAGTGTGAAGGGGAGTCGACCACTTTCTCGGTGATCGTGTCGGGAAGCAGCCCGTTCAGCTATCAGTGGAAAAAGGATGGCGCGCCGATCCTCGGGGCCTCGGGCTCGAGCTACACGATTGGCAACGTCCAGACGAGCCATGCCGCCAACTACTCGGTCACAGTGAGCAACGATTGCGGATACGCCGAGAGCGGGTACGCGACCCTCTATGTTCGCACCTCCCCCACGATCGACACTCACCCCGAGGGAGACACCCTTTGCGAGGGTGAAAAGATCACGCTCTACACCTCGGCGTCGGGAAGCGGGCCGCTCTACTACCAGTGGAAGAAGGACGGCGTTTCGATCTCCGGTGCGAACTCCGATTCGCTGACGATTCTCTACGCCTCATCGAGTGACTCCGGCAACTACACCGTGCGGGTCGAAAATGACTGCGGGCACGCCACGAGCGACCCCGCGTATGTGGAGGTGCGCGTCGCGCCCTACATTCAAGATCACCCGTACGATCAGGAATTGTGCGAGGGTGAAGAGCTCACACTCTCGGTGACCGCGACCGGCAGCGAGCCCCTCTACTATCAGTGGAAAAAGGATGGCGCGGCGATTTCTGGCGCGACTTCCTCGACGCTTACTGTTTCATCGGTCTCGTCGAGCGACGCCGGAGCCTACACGGTGCGCGTGGAGAACGACTGCGGCTATGCGGACAGCGACCCCGCCTACGTCGTGGTGCGCGTTGCACCCTACATCGTGGATCACCCAGAGGACCAGGTTCTCTGCGAGGGAGAGACGATCCATCTCTCCGTGACCGCGTCAGGGAGTGCGCCCCTCTACTATCAGTGGAAGAAGGATGGCGTCTCTCTCCCGGGCGAGACCTCCTCTTCGTTGACGATTCCTTCCGCCACGATGAGTGACAGCGGCAACTACACGGTGAAGGTGGAGAACGACTGCGGGTACGTCGAGAGCGACCCCGCCTACGTCGAGGTACGTAAGGCGCCGGAGATCATCGTTCACCCTGAGGGACAAAATCTCTGTGAGGGTGACGATCTGTATCTCAGCGTGACCGCGACCGGCAGCTACCCTCTCTACTACCAATGGAAGAAGGACGGCGTCGCGATAGATGGCGCGACCGATTCGACCCTCTCGATTCCAATGGTCACCACGAGCGATGCGGGGAGCTACACCGTGCGCGTCGAGAACGATTGCGGCTACGACGTCAGCGATCCCGCGATCGTGGTGGTTCGCGTCGCGCCCGTCATCGAAGTACAGCCCATGGATCAAATCCTCTGTGAAGGGGAGACGATCTCATTGACCGTCGTCGCGACGGGGAGCGATCCGCTCAGCTACCAATGGTCGAAAGACGGGATTGAAATCGCGAACGCGACCGCTCCGACGTTGACCATCCCCCTCGCGGTCGAGGCGGATTCGGGGATGTACACTGTGAAAGTCGAGAACGACTGCGGGTACGAGGTGAGTGATCCCGCGAACGTGACCGTGCGCGTTGCGCCGGTTATCACTGCACAGCCGCAAGGACAAAACCTCTGCGAAGGGGAGACGATTTCCCTCTTCGTCACCGCCACCGGCTCTCCGACGCTCCTCTATCAGTGGTTCAAAGACACGATCGCGATCCCCGGTGCGACGGACTCTATGCTCGTGATCCCGAACGCGACGGCTTCGAATTCCGGGTCCTACACCGTGACCGTCACCAACGCGTGCGACAGCGTCACGAGTCAGCCAGCCATCGTCAATGTGCGTGTCGCGCCGGTGATCGTCACCCAGCCGATGGGCCAGACGATCTGCAACGGTGCGCCGCTAGAATTGTCCGTGGTCGCCACCGGCACCGCTCCGCTCATGTACCAATGGCGGCTGAACATGATCGATCTTCCGAGCCAGACGCTGGCCACGCTGTCGATTCCCGCGGTCACGACCGCGGATGCCGGCTCCTACGACGTCGTGGTCACCAACGTCTGCTCGAGCGCAACCTCTCAGGCGGCCATCGTCGTCGTCGAATTGCCGCGCACGATCATCGATCAACCCGATTCACAACAGATCTGCCTCGGCCTTCCCGTGACCTTCTCGGTGACGGTGACCGGCAGTAATCCCCTTGGTTACCAATGGAGCAAGAACGACGTGGAGATCGCGGGTGCGACCGCCTCGTCGTACATGATTCCAGCTGTCGCGTCGGGCGATGCCGGCGACTACAGCGTGGTCGTGTCGAACAACTGTGGCTCGGCGACGAGCACCGACGCCACTCTGACCGTGCTGCTCCCGCCGACGATCACGGTGCAGCCGGTCGGTGGCTCCATCTGCCTCGGCCTCCCTTTCACCTTGACGGTGACCGCGACCGGCGCGGCTCCGCTCACCTACCAGTGGTCGCGGAACAATGTTCCGATCGCTGGTGCGACCCTGTCCTCACTCAACCTCTCTCCGATCGCGCTCGCCGACGCCGGGAGCTACACCGTGGTGGTCACCAACCCCTGTGGCAACGTGACGAGTGCACCCGCGGTGGTGACAGTGCTCACGCCGCCGACGATCACCAAGCAACCGATGGGTGGGACGATTTGCCTGGGCGATCCGCTTTCTCTGTCTGTCACCGCGACCGGCAATCCGACGCGGACGTACCAGTGGCGCCTCGACGGGACCCCGATCTCCGGCGCGACGCTCTCGACCTACTCGGTCGCCGCGGTCACCCTGGCCGATGACGGGGTCTACACCGTCGTCGTCAGTAACACCTGCGCCGAC
>CALEHF010000424.1 GCA_937876125.1 uncultured bacterium | reverse complement strand
GTCCCCGAGGTCGATCTCGATTTTGTGATCTCGAGCACCCAGATCGAAGTTCCGACCGCGCACGACAACGCGAATGCCCTGGGCGTGTTCTCGGTTCAAGTGGAGCCGGACCTCTACGACGTTCAGTTCAGACCGCCGTTTGCGTCCGGTCTTTCCCCGCTGGTGCTCTCCATGGAGGACGTCACGCAAAACGTGGTTCTCGGCCCGGTGGTCCTGTCGGCGGGACCCGGGTTGACCGGCACAGTGACCGCCAGCGGCATCGCGATTGAGGGAGCGGAAGTGACCCTCGAGGATCCCGCCACGGGGGCGAAGGTGTACACCTTTGGTAACGACACCGACGCTCTCGGCCAGTACGCGCTGCGCCAGGTCGCGGGGATCTACGACGTCATCTTCACTCCTCCCCTCGGCAGCGGGCTGGCAGTCGGCCTGGAGCTGGGGGTCGCCCTGAACACCGATACCGTTCTCAACTTCGCCTTCGTGCCCGCCGGTCCCCAACCGGCGTCGGTGACGGCGTTGGTTTGCATCGACTCCGGTTCCGACGGCAGCCTCGCCTGGACGAACGGCGAGATCGACTACGACAACATTGAGATCTTGCGCGATGCAGTCCCCGTCGCCGTGCTTTCCGGATCCTCGACCAGCTTCCTCGACAGCGGTCTCCCGGGGGCGACCTTCACTTACTCCGTCGTCCCGATCCGCGCAGGGATCATGGCGACTCAGACCACCTGTCAGGTGACGATCGGGCCGCCCCCGGCCGACCAGTTCATTCGGGGAGACACCAACCAGTCCGGCGAGGTCAACATCGCTGACGTCATCAATCTCCTCAACGTGCTGTTCTCAGGCACGCCGACCGGAACTACCTGTCCCGACGCTTTAGACGCGAACGACTCGGGCACGACGAACATCGCCGATGCAATCTTTCTCCTTGGCTACCTCTTCTCGGGCCAAGCGCCGCCGCCGCCGCCGTTCCCGTCCTTGGGAGTCGATCCGACGGTGGATGCGATCGACCCCTGCCCGTAGGAGGGTCGGAGCCAGTCGGGAGCACGCTGAGAGAACAGAAAAGAGGGGTCGCCGCTCATTGCGGTGACCCCTCTTTTCCATCCATTCTTCTCTAGCCGTAGTGGTCGAGCGAAACGCGCGGAGCCTCAGTCATTCGACTGGCGCACCCTTCGGAAGGGATGGATCCATGCCGCAAGGGCCTGGGAGCTCCTCGATTGCACCCACACCCGTCCCCGCCCGCTGAAGCGAAGGATCAGCTGGTCCGAAAACAGAAATGATCGAACCTTACGGGCGCGCGAAAGGCGATAGGTCAGCGTAGGTTCCCACGCGACAGCGAACCCGTTGTCGATGACATACTCGCCGTCGACCTCTACCTCTTGAATGTCGCCGTAGCTGTTGAAGAACAAGTCGCCCGCACCGGTCACGCGAAGGACGAAGAAGCCCTCGTTGAAAAAGCCCTTCAACCCATCGAACTTTGCATCGCAATGGACCCCCGGCGAAGACGCGAGGTAGGCCCCCTTCTGCAAGAACAACTCCTCGCTCCCCGGGCGCATTTCCAAGTGACGGATATCGCCCGCGGGCCCAGGGGAGAACGCGACACGCGCACCGTCCTCGTCGGCGGTGTACGTGTTTTGGAAGAAGCTCTCTCCTCCGAGTGCCTTGCGCTTCAGTCCGCTCAAAAATCCGCCCCGAGTCGAGGTCTTCATCGTGAGGGTCGGATCCATCCAAGCCATGGCCCCAGAATCACTGATGACCGACTCGCCGCGAGCGAGAGCAACCTCGAGCAGACTGTAGCTCGGACCTTGGGTGATCTCGTGCTGCATCAACGACTCCTCTCGGGAAGCAGGGGGCCGAGAGCGCGGCCGAACTCATTCGCAGCGTGAGACTGAACGAGCACGCGACCGCGTCCCTCGAAGTGAATCGCGAGCCCTTCTCCCGAGAGAAACGATTGG
>CALEHF010000423.1 GCA_937876125.1 uncultured bacterium | reverse complement strand
CAGGACAGTGCGGTTCAGGACAGTGCGGTTCAGGACAGTGCGGTTCAGGACAGTGAGGAGGGCCCCGCGGTGGCAGCCGGGTTGTTGCCGCCGGTCGGGCTGTGAAGGCTCAGCGTTCTCGGTGGAGTTCTGTGACCTGCTACGTCAGTTGGGATGGGACTTCCAGAGAGGAGGACTCGTGTCGCGATCGCAATCCCTTTCCTCTCGAGGCCATTTCTCTAGAAGCGACTCTTCTAGAAGCGACACTTCTAGAAGCCGGCGCTGCTGGATCTGGATCGGCGTGTGGGTCGCACTCTCGAGCGTCGGTGTCGGGGCGAGTCCCGCGGTCGGTCAGACGGTTGACCTCAACTATCGCCTCCACTACTTCAACCCGGCGATCGTTGAGAGCGGATCGACGTTTCCGGTGGGGGTCCTGCTCGACATCGAGTCGGGCGCTCCCATGGTTTCAGGACTTTCACTCGGAGTCTGTCACGATGCGCTGCACCTGCACCGCTCTCCGCCCAGCCCGGGCCGGTTCTTGCGACGGCGAAGAACGGAACCCCCGTAGACTTCGTGGATTTGCAAACGGATCCGACTCTCGGTTTCACCTTCGGCTTGATCATCTGCTTCACCGGGTGCGCGACCATCGCAGGACCTCAGGCGAATCTCGTGCTCGCGACGGTAGAGTACCAGGCGGTCGGTGCGGGGGGCGCGCTCACGACTCTCGACTACTGCGACACCGTGGCGATCGGCGGCAATCCGGTCCCCACCAGCATCGTCACCACCTCGGCGAGTCAGAGTATTCCGATCACGGATGCGGGAGAGATCACAATCTTCGCAACCAACTTCATGCGCGGCGATTGCGACAATGACGGTCTGATGACGATCTCCGATGCGATTCAGCTTCTCTCGCAGCTGTTTCAGGGTGGCGCGCTGCAGCTTGCCTGCGCCGATGCGTGCGAGGTGAACGACGACGGAGGCCTCAACATTGCAGATCCCATCGCGGTGCTGCAGTACCTCTTCGTCGGTGGCCTGCCCCCGCCGCCGCCGTTCCCCGACTGCGGGGTTGATCCCACCCCCGATGCCTTCGGCTGCGACACACAGTCGGCGCCCTGTTCGCCTTAGGAGGCGACAGACTCCTAGGTTAGGAGACTGTCGGAACACTCATTCCGACCGACGATTTGAGCTGCCAACGATGGTCGCGCTGCTCACAAATGGTTGCCCCATCGGAGCAGCTCTCACCCAAAACTCTCGTCCGCACGAACGCGGGGATCACCACGCGGACGCGCGGGTGTGGCCCGCGGCGCTGATGGTCTCCTTGCGGGAGGCGCCGCCGGGTCGGCTCGAGTGGCTGGGGCGCGGCTCGAGGCTCGCAGCGCTAGCTTTCTCTGACACGCGCTCACGATTGCTCTGACTCGAGGCTCGGTTTGACGAGTACCGCGTGAGGGATCGGGTCGTGCCAAAGGCGTGATCGGCGAACATCAATTCACCTCCCACGGACGCGGAGTGGCCGCAGGTCCGATCGCTCGGGTGCGTGAACGACCGGGGAGTGGCGAGATAGGATTGACCACGGTGCATCCTCTCAGGGGTTCGAACGGAGAACGGATCGATACTGTCCGACCTCGACCGCCGGCCGTTCTCGACAGTTGCCGTTTTCGACGGTGGCGGTTCTCGACGGTGGCGGTTCTCGACAGTGGCGGTTCTCGACAGTGGCCTTTCTCGGCAGTGGGACGCCTGGCGGTTGAGCGTCCGGACGGATGTCAGCAACCGATTGTCCGTTCCGGGCTCTTCTCCCAAGTGCGCTGTGGCGAATGGCTTGGAGAATTCGTCCGCGACGGGGCGACCGATGACGGTGTCGTCTTTTCCGATTGAGTTGCATGTTTGACAACGTCTCGCGCGGACGTCGGACTGCGGGCAGGAAGTTCCGGAGGCACTTCGACGGATCCGACCTGATCACGATCATGTGTCGATGGATCGTGGTAATCTGAGCGTTCGGACCCCTCTGGTGGGGGGCGAAGATGGCGGGAGAGGTGAACCATGCTCAACAAGCGCGAGACCGGACCGCTGCCCGATGGCGAGGGGGCGAGACCCCCGTCAGAGCCCGGCCCGAAGGATCAACTCACGGATAAAAACCTCGATGAGAGGGGTCTGGAATTGATTTCGGATGATGGAGACGGTGTCGGGCCTCGGGATCCGGATGACCCCGATGGCGACGACGACGTCCCTGAGATTCCCGACCCGAAGGACCCCATCCCCGATCCGCACCCCGACGATCCAGGGGAGGAGCCGGATCTTGATCCCGAATCTCCTGACCTCGATCCTGAAGCTGATCCTGAGAAGGGGAATCCGGAAGAAGACGACCCCCTCTCGCCGCGGGCAGGGGTGGACCTGATCTTCGATCGCGGCGGCGTCTCGCTCGGAGACGAAAAAGACGCGAGCTCCAAGAAGCCCCGGAAGAAGGGGGCCGCCCCGGTTCCACCGGGGGGGAGGCGCGGGGCTGTCCCGGGTCCGGCTCTTCCTGCGGAGGCCTCGAGCGATGACGACTCCCACGATGTGGCACCGATTGTGGCTGCGACAGCGTCCGATCCTGAGGACGGGGAAACGTTCCGTCCCGAGCTCGACACATTCTCCGGCCCCTTCGAGTTGCTCCTCTACTTGATCCATAAGGACGAGGTCGACATCTTCGACATTCCGATCGCGCGGATCCTGTCGCAATTCCTCGGACGCGTGCGCCGACTCGAAGCGACCGGACGTCTCGACCTGCAGGAGAGCGGCGAGTACCTCGTCATGGCTGCGCGGCTGATGGAAATCAAGTCGCGGATGCTGCTCCCCAACGACGGTGACGACGACGAAGACCTCCTCGAGGCGGAAGTCGAAGATCCACGTTGGTCGTTGGTGCGACAGCTTCTCGAGTACCGCGAGATCAAAGAGCGCGCGAACCTCCTCGAAGCTGCGCATCGCAATCGGTCGCAGTGCTTCGAACGTATTCCCGGCAACCTTCCCCCGCCGGAGCCTGGCACGCTCGAACTGAAGGAGACCTCGTCTCTCGATTTGCGTGCCGCCTTCCAGCGAGTCCTCGATCTCCTGCGCGAGCGCGACGCAGTGCGAGTGGTCCCCGGGGAAGAAATTCCGATCGAAGTTGCGATGGCGGGGATCCGCAATCAACTCTTCGCACTCCCCGATCGGCGACGTGCGTTCTCGGAGATTTTCCCCGCCGAACTGGGTCTGCGCGGACTGATCAGCTATTTCATGGCGCTTCTCGAACTCACCCGCTTGCGCCACCTCCGGCTCGAGCAGCCTGATGACTACGGCGATATTCTGGTGATCCTGAGAGAAGCTGCATGAGAACGCTCTTCTTGGGGTCGGGGCCCTTTGGGCTTCCGACCCTCGACCGCCTCGCGGGGCGGGGGGGGGACCTCGTCGTCGGAACGGTCCCCGACGCCCCTCGCGGACGCCGCGGGAAGCCCGAACCCACCGTGATCAAAGCCCGCGCGCTCGAGCATGGGCTCCCAGTGCACGAGATCCCCTCGCTCAAAGGAAATCGCGGTCCGGAGTTCCTCGCGCGAGTCCCCGCCGATCTCGTCATCACCTGCGATTTCCGCCTGATCCTGGGCCGAAAGTTCCTCGCGGCGCCCCCGCGGGGGTGTTTCAACCTCCACGGCAGTATTCTGCCGAGCTACCGGGGGGCCGCTCCGGTCGCGCGTGGGGTGCTCGCGGGGGATCGTGAGTTCGGGGTCACACTCTACAGAATGGTCTACGCCCTCGATGCGGGCCCCATTGTGGCCGATGTCTGTTACATCCCCGAAGAACCTCTCGATACCGGTGCTCTCGAGGCCATCCTCTCCCAGCGCGCCGCGGACCTTCTCGACAAATGGTTCCCGGTTCTCGAGACGGGAGACGTGCCTCTGGTCGACCAGGACGATACGATGTCCACCTTCGCCCCAAAGCTCGAGAAGGCCGAAGGTTGGATCGACTGGACCCGTGGCGCTAAGCAGATCGAGTGTCAGATCCGTGGCATGCGCCCCTGGCCCCGAGCGTTCACTCACTGGATGATTCCAAGAGGGGCGACCTCGACCGCTGGCGCAACGACACCTGGCGCCACCGCCACTGCCGCAACGAACGCTGACACCGCAAGTGACGGGGCGATCGAACCGGTGCGCATTTTTCTCGATCGCGCGATCGTCGACACCGGACCCGAGCCGCCCAGAGACCCTGGGTTCGTTCGTGGCGCGGACGCCACGGGAATCCGGGTTGCGTGTGGAACTGGCGGACTTGAAACCCTTCGAATTCTAGAACTGCAACGTGCGGGGAAGCGATCGCTTCCCGCCGAAGACTTCCTGCGCGGCTTCCCATGTCGAGAAGGGCAATTTCTCGCTCCGCCCGCCCGACCGGAACAGCCCCCCCGAACCGAAGAGGTCCGATGATTCGCCCGAACGAAGATGCGCCCCGCGAGGGGGGAACGACTCCGCCGAAGGAGAGCCCCACCCCGCGAGCCGATCTCTCCTCAGCTGCCACTCCGCACTCGCGGCCGAAGATCGATTCCGATCCTTCCTCGGCCCCCGACCGTGGAGGCGATGGCGAGAGGGACGGAGGCGCCTTCGCAAAGAGACGGAATCGCGCGGGAGATCCTCCTGTTGCACCGGGGAGCGGCCCGCCGGGGGCCGCGGGATCCGGTGAAGCGGCCAATCATCGACCGGAGGGTCCTCCGAATCCCTGGGTGGGAGGAGGCGCTCGTGCTGGGAGTGGCGCCGGTGGTGGCTCGGTGCGTCGGGATGGTCGCGGATTCGTCCGACGCGATACGAGTGGAGTCCACGCGACGCGGCGAGTACCCCACGATGGATCCACCCGCGCATCCGCCCCTCGAGAAGAGCGCAGTACACCGGTTCGCCGCGACGACCGCGCACCGACCCGAAGCGACGACCGCGCACCGACCCGCAGCGGCGATCGCGCACCGACCCGCAGCGGCGATCGCGCACCGACCCGCAGCGGCGAGCGGAGCGGCGCCCGCCGCG
>CALEHF010000422.1 GCA_937876125.1 uncultured bacterium | reverse complement strand
AAGAGGGCCAGAACGAACCCACGGAGATTTCGGGTCCCTACATCGCTCTCCCCAGCGAGGGAAACCTCGCTATCCCGAAGCCCGAGTCCCCGAAGCTCGAGTACGCCCTTCGATACTCGACCTTTGCGAAGCCAGACTCGACTCTCTCGGTTCTAACCAAAGCCGTTGTACGAACCGATCCCATTGGCACGATCACCATCACCAGCGCAGATGGGACCGACCACATACTCCCGCTCGCCGCGCTGGCGAACTGGGAGCTCGGCGCCCCCGACATCCCGAACGATCTGCTCGGACGCACCGTCTCGGTCGGGGACACATTCGTCAAGACCGACTCCGAGCGCGCGTACGTCGTCATGATGATGAAGTACCTGCCGGTCGGCCTCTTGGGACTGGTCGTAGCCTCGCTCCTCGCCGCGTTCATGTCGACGATCGACACCCACGTGAACCTCGCCGCGAGCTTCTACGTGAACGATATCCACCGCCGCTTCTTCTTCCCTGACGCGAGCGGTGCGCACCTCGTCCTCGCCGGGCGACTCGCGAGCGTTGTGGTTCTGACCCTCGGCGCCCTCCTCGCCGCCGCGAGCGACTCGATTGCGAACCTGTTCACGTTCTTCCTCTCGTTCCTCGGCGGCCTGGGTCCGGTCTACCTCTTGCGCTGGCTGTGGTGGCGCGTCTCCGCTTTGACGGAGATCGCCGCGATGGTCGCGTCGATCTTGACGACCATCGTCGTGAGTTGGCCCTGGCTGCAGACCACGCTCTTCGGGAGCGAGATCGTCTGGCAGCTCGGCCCGCTCTCCCCCGGTGGAGTCCTCAGCGGAGAAGGACGCATCTTGGTCGTCATCGCGATCTCGGGGACCGCATCGCTGATCACGCTCTTCGCGAAGCGCCCCGACCCCGCGAAGCTGGTCCCCTTCTACGAGAAAGTGCGCCCAATCGGTGCGTGGGGGCCGGTGCGGGCGCTGACCGATGCTCGATCTGAACCGGGGGAGGCAACCTCTGCGATCATCGGGGTGGTCTCCGGCCTCGCACTCACTTACTCGATGATGTTCGGGATCGGGTTCATCATGCTTGGACGCACGACCGGGTTCATGGTGTGTCTCGTCATCACCCTCGGCTCCGCCGTCGGCGTCATTCACGCGTGTCGAAAGCTCGCTCCTCGAGAACCGGAGTCCCCCTCATGACTCGGCTCACGCCTCGCCACATGCTTCGCCTCAGGTTGCTGATCGCTCTCCTCGGACTCTGCTCCGCCGCGATCTCCGGCTGCGCCTCCGTCTCCGCCGACGCTCCCTACAACTTCACCGAGCTGTCGCCGGAAGCAGAAGCAGAGCGCGCTCTCATCGAACGGATTCAGAGCGTCACCTTGCCGTTCGAGGGATTCGCTGCGGTCGAGCCCGGGTCCGACTGGCGGATCGGGGACGAATTGCTCTTTGGAGTGGAGTACCAAGGTGCGAAAGAACGCATCACCTGGACCCTCGGGCTGCGCATCGAGAGCGACGTCTTCTCGAGTGGAATGCAGTTTTTCTCGGGAGACGGTCCCGCGGTGACTGCGAACTTCGATGAAGGTGGTTCGACCGAAATCCTCGGGACGCAGATCACCGAGGCGCGCGACGAAAACGGCGGCGAAGACTTCGATGTCTACTTCCCCAAGGAGTTCAAGTTCTCGTTCAGCACCCCGGATGGGAAGGAGTGGAGCTTCCGCTCCGATTCGATCCTCTCGTCGGTGCGCGTCTACGACGCATCGGGAAACGAAGTCGAGCGGCAGGTCTCCGTCGCCCCAGAAACCTATCTCCGGTGGGGTTTTCAGGAAGCGTGCGAAGTCTCAGTGGAATACACACGCACCGGAACCGAGTTCGATCTGACGAGCCTCTCCGAAGACCAAATGCTCGACTACAGCCGCCCCTTCGCGGGAGCGATCGCGTCGCTGTTCGCGATCTTCAGCGTGCTCCAAGAGAACAAAGCCCTCGAGCCGATCCTGTGGAAGGTGATCGAGCGCCCCTCCGTCTTCTCTGTCCTCACTCACCTCGGAGCGAGTGTCAAAGTCACCCCCGCCCTGACCCGTGCCGAAATCGATCCGCGCGCCCTCCCGGGAAAGCCAAGCGGAATGACCGCCCACCGTTTCCCGATCCAGTTCCTGGTCAACGACAGTCTGGCGCTTCGAACCACTCTGAGCGTCGTCGACCCCGTTCCGCCACTGCGCACGGCAGCAGGGCTGATCGCGATCGATGGGGTGCATCCAAGCCATCCCGAACGCCGGGTTG
>CALEHF010000421.1 GCA_937876125.1 uncultured bacterium | reverse complement strand
CGGTGGCGGCGGCGGGGGTGGCGGCGGCGCGGGCGGGATCGGCGGCCAAGGCGGCACCGGCGGTGGGGCCTCGATCGCGATCCTCCTCGTCGATAGCTCTCCGACCTTCACCAACTGCAGCATGACCAGCGGCCAGGGGGGCGCGGGTGGACCGGGCGGGCAAGGCGGCAACGGGGGCTCCGGTGGACCGGGCGGCAACGGACCTCAGATCTGTACCAGCGAAGTCGGTCGCGGCGGCGATGGCGGGCCGGGTGGCGCGGGTGGCAGCGGTGGAGCCGGGGTCGGCGGGCCGGGAGGTCCGAGCATCGCGGTCTACCTCGCGGGCACGAGTGCACCGGCAAACCTCACGACCGCGAACACGCTGACGCCCGGCGTCGGCGGCACGGGAGGCGCGACCCCCGGTGGTGCGCCCGCGCCGAACGGATCGGCGCTCCCGACGAATTGAAACACCGACCGGATCCAGAAATGACAGAGGGCCCTCGCGGTGATCACACCGGGGGGGCCTTCTTTCGATGACGCGCGGTCGCGTCCCAGCTGCTCTTCCCCGCCGCAACCAAACGCTTGAGCCTCTTCTCCAACACTTTTGAGATAGCGTATCACGGCCAAGACTAGCCCTCACCCGCCGCGAGCAACCTCCCCCACACCGGCCCCAAACCCCCAAGCGCCGGCCGCCATACTCGTGCCGTTCGATCAGCGGAGCCGGTCCACAACTCCGTTCTCGTCGGATGCCACGCGATCGCTCCGATGGTTCCATCGTGCCCGTGACCCTCGACCCCCGCTGCCTCGCGGATGCCTCGGACGACGCGGAGCGTTCCGTCGTCGTCTCCGGTCGCGAAGACGTGCGGGGCCGGGCTCGGCGCGAGAGCCGTGATTCGCGCGGGGTGCTCGACACTCGACTCGGGCGCGCATTCGCGTTCTCCGTTCTCGCCGGCAACCGCGTAGATGCGGAGCACACCGTCGTCTGCGGCGGTTGCGATGGCCGTTCCCGATCGATCGAATGTGACCGCGCGCACCCAGCCCTCGTGTCCCGCAAGCCGAATCGTGTCCCCCGCCCGCGCCGGCGCCTTGCGGAGCCTCGCGATGGTTCCCTGCCGCACCGAGATCCGTCTCGCAGTCCCATCGTCAGAGCCGGTCACCACCTCCGTGCCATCAGGGGACCACGCGAGTGCGCGTACCCAGTCATCGTGCTCGGCGAGGATGCCCGCCGCTTCGAATCCTCCCCCACCGTCGATCCACAGCCGCGCGGTTCCATCCCCTCCTGCACTCGCGAGTCGCACGCCATCGGGAGCCCACGCCACTCGCTGCACCAAGCCGCCGTGACCGGCGAGCTCTTCCGCGCCCCACCCTTCCTTGCCGATCCCCCACACCCGCACCACCGGATCATCGGAGACGGTGGCGAGACGCAGACCGTCGGGACTCCACGCGACCATCGTGACCTCGGCGGCGTGCACGAGCGATGCGCGCTCGCGCCAGCGACCGGCGGACACCTCCCAGATCCGCACGGTCCCGTCGGGGCTCGCGGTCGCGAGCGCACCGGTGCGCGGATTCCACTCGAGCGCCACCACCGGCCGCGCATGCCCCTCGAGCACCGCAATCGACGTGCGCCCATCCTCGGCCGAGTCATCCGCTGTGGACTCGGGAAGAAGGTCTCCCCAGATGCGCACCACGCCATCGGTTCCACCCGTCGCGGCGAGCCGGCCGCCGGGGTGCCAACCGATCGCACTCACCCAACCGCGGTGCCCGCCGAGTGCACTCGAACTCCACGGCTCGGCGCAGGTGGCGTCGGTAACGGAGAGACTCTCGAGCGCAGGGAGTTCGAGGGGGGCGTCGAAGCCGAGCGCGGGAGCCCTCGCGATACTGAGCGCGCGCACTCGATCGGGAAGGGGAGGGAGGAGCGTCGTCCGCGTGTCGCGCACTTCGATTTTTTCGACCGACGAACCCCACGGGTCATCGTCGCGACTCAGCGCTTCTGTCGAGAGACGAGCGAGGAGCGCGAGCGGCAACCACGGCCCATCGGTCAAGCAGACGCGATCCCCGCCGCCGGTCGGGCCATTACCGGTCGGGCAAAGTGGAGAGAGCAGGATCTCGGTCGCGATCGGCTCACTCATGCAAAGCGCGCGGCACAGTTCTTCCCCCTGCCGCGCCGCCCATGTCTCGGGGGACCACACCAGCCGGAGCGCGGTGGCGAGAGCGCGGCGCAAGTCATCCCGCCCTTCGAGCCGAGCGACCAGGTGCGGTGGGAGGCCGAGATCATCGCTGCGCAATCGCGCTTCGAACTCGGGATCAGGGTGCGGGATCGGCAACGGAAACGTCTCCTTCGACTCGTGGGGAGATTCAGTATGCCTCCACGGCGCCTTGGAGATACCGCGGGCGACGGTTTTTGGCTCCTCTCTCCCGGCGCGCGTCGCGGACCCCTCCCCCATCGGCTACGATCGCCCATCACCCAACGGAGGACTTCATGCAACAAGAGGAGGGGCTCGGGCGCCGCATCAATGCGTTGCGCCTCGCCGAGCTCACAAGCCATATCTGTGAACGACCCGACCCGACGCCGCTCTGCATTTGGGGGCCGGCCGGGGTCGGGAAAACCGAGATCGTTCGCGATCTCGCGCGCGATCGCGAGTGGGGGTTCGTCGAGATCGCCCCCGCCCAGTTCGAAGAGATGGGGGACTTTCACGGTCTCCCCGCGATCGAGACCGCCGCTGATGGCACTGAGGTCACAGTCTACCGCCCCCCCGCCTGGGCGCCGCGGGGAGTGGGACCGGGGATCCTCCTCCTCGATGACTTCAACCGCGCCGACGATCGCATTCTGCGCGGCTTGATGCAGCTCCTTCAACTCGGGCGCTTTCCCTCGTGGGCACTGCCCGACAACTGGCAAATCATCCTCACCGCCAACCCCGAAGGGGGCGATTACTCGGTGACTCCTCTCGACCCGGCGATGACCACTCGCATGCTCCACGTGACCCTCGGGTTCGATGCGAAGCAGTGGGCGCGCTGGGCGAGCGACGCGGGGATCGCACCATCGGCGATCGACTTCGTGCTCCTCTACCCCGAACTGATCGCGCGCGGCGAGCGCACGACGCCGCGATCTTTGGTGCAGTTCTTTCGCTCCGTCGAGGCGGTCGAATGGAAGCGCGAGCTCGATCTGGTCGAGACCCTCGCCGCGAGCGCGCTCGACCCCTCGACCGTCACGGCGTTCCTCGCGTTCGTGCGCGGAGAGATGGATCAGATCCCGGCCCCTGAGTCGGTCATCTCCGCGACCACCCCCGACGCGATTCCGCGCGTGGTCCAAGGGGTGCTCGCGAACGATCGCATCGATCGCTTGAACGTGCTCTCGACGCGGGTGGTCGTTCGCGCGGGGGAAGCCGACCTCGTCATCGACCCCCGCGTGCAAGCGAACCTTCGCGCCTTCTTGATTGCGCTCCCGAAGGACCTTGCGGTGAGCATGCACCAGCAGCTGCTCGCGCTCGATCGCACCGAAATCACCGATGGGCTGCTCGATCGCGACGTCGCGCTGCACCTTGCGGGATGAGTGAGTCTTCCGCGACCTCCCCCGCCCTCGATCGAGAAGCGCGTCTCGCTCTCGATCTGGCCATCCGGGTGCTCCTCATCGAAGAACCGTTCTACGCCCATATCCTCGGCGCGGTCCCGCGGCGGATCACCGACGTCGTGCGCACCGCGGCGGTCGGCTTTCACCAGCCCGATGACGGGGTCTGCAAATTGATGGTGAACCCGCGCTTCTTCCTCGGACTCTCTGAACCCGAGCGCGTCGCGGTGGTGAAGCACGAAGTCCTCCACCTGGTCCTCAGGCACCCCTTTCGCGATGCGGGGCGCAACCCGCAGATCCTCGGGATCGCGGCCGACTTGGTCGTCAACCAACTCGTCGCGCCGTGGCCCCTCCCGGCGAACGCCGTCACCCTCGAGCACTTCGAACCGCTCGGTCTCCGCGAAGGACAAACTCTCGATCACTACTACGCCCGCCTCGAGCAAGCCGCGACCGAGCGCCCCGCATTCGCCGAGTGGCTCGCCGGCGGCGACGACCCAAGCGAGGCAGAGCGCGGCATCGGCCCCGGCGAGCACAAGCGGTGGCCGAAGGAGGGGAGCGGAACGCTCGAGGGGATGGCGAAACTCACCGCCGACGCGATCGAAGGCGCGTGGGAACGCACTTCCGAGGCGACACGGTCGCGCCTTCCCGAACTGGTGGTCGGTCACGCGGAGGCGCTCCTGCGCGAACGTCGCACCCCTCTCGATTGGACGCGGAAGCTGCGCCGCTTTGCGCAATCGGTGCGTCGCGCGCCGCTCAAGAACACCATCCGTCGCCCGAGTCGTCGCTTCGACAGCTTTCCCGGATTGCGTCTCCGGCGCGCGAGCCGCATCGCGGTCGTCGTCGATACGTCAGGCTCTCTCGATGTGCCCGAGGTCGAACAGTTCTTCGCCGAGGTCCATGGAATCTGGCGCACCGGCGCCGAGGTGGTCGTCATCGAGTGCGACGCCGAAGTACAGCGCGCGAGCATCTACGATGGAAAGCCCCCCACCACCGCGAAGGGTCGTGGGGGGACCAGTTTCGATCCGGCGTTCGCATGGATTCGCCGCGAAGAGCTGCGGCGCCCGTTCGACGGAGTGATCTATCTCACCGACGGCTACGCGCTCCCGCCGACGATCCGCCCCCGGTGCCGCCACCTTTTGTGGGTGTTGTGCCCGGGAGGGACGGAGCGGCATCTCGCCGGCGGGTCAGTGGTGCGCCTGCGGGGGGGGATGATGACCGACCGAGGCCACAATGACTCTCCGGGGAAAACTTAGCTCTTGCCCAGGATGTCGCCGTGCTTCTCCTGCCCCTTCGCGAGCCGGTTTCCAGCCAGCGCGGGAGGAGTCGGGAGCGGACCCTCATACCGAATCGGCATTTTGAGAGTGGTGTACGTGGTGGTTGTCATCCCGAGCCTGTTCATCTCCGCGGTCATCGCCGCTTGCGGGCTCCCGGTGGTGCCGAACGGGTTCCCGGGGTAGGCGCTCGCAAGCACACTTTCCGTCAGAGGGAACTTGTTCGACTGACCCGCATCGAGAATCCCCGCTTCGTAGGTCACATTTCCGACGGTGCGCACAGTCCAGAATCCGATGACCACATCGTTCAGATCCAGAAGCATGAAGTCCATCGTGTCCCCGGTGGGCCAGGACGTCAGGGCTTCCTTATCCAGATGAACGTAGTTCCCTCCCGGTACCTCGCTCTCGAGCCAAGTCAGCACCTCACCCTCGGTGGCCAGGGGAGGACTCGGCATGGGAAGCAGGTTGAATTCGAGAGTCCCCTGCAGCGGAAAGTTCACATAGGGCGCGAACGCCCAGTACTCGGCGTTCACCGACGGGACGTTCAAGGCATAGCCGAAGGCGAGACTCTGCTTCTTCCCGTTCGGGAGGCGCTCTTCGACGTTTACCGGTCCATCGGCGACTTCCAGTACTCTGTTGTTCCCTGGAATACTTGGAACCATGGCAAGGCCCACCACCGATACGACTCGTTTCATCCAAAACTCCTTATCCACTGCCGTCATCCAGCGCATCCATGCACTCGGAGATCGACAATACCTCTCTTCGATAACCCCGCTGCCCTTCCGGAAAGGCGGTACAGAATTCCCGGAGGACCAAGGAGTCCACCCGAACTCCGGAGAGTGCGAGAAGCGCAAGAATCTGCGCCCCGAGACCCGGAGCCTCCGCCCCAACGGCGGTCTCCATCAGTGAAGCGGGTTCCGGGTCCACCACCGCACCACAATTCTTCGCGAGTGCCCAAGCCAGAGCGGCCGGCTCCCGGCGCCCCTGGTGGTCCCACCCCTCGGCGACCTGTCGGGCGAGAACGCCCGCGAGCTGCCGATCCCCACTCCTCCAGGCGATGGCGGCCTCCCCGAGCAGGATCGGTCCATGGATTGCGGGTGACTTCAGCAGCGCAGCGATCTGAGTCAGCTCCAGATCCGCTTGGAGGACTTTGTCTTCACAGTAGCTGAACTTTCGCGCCAGTCCGAGACACCGCAGCTCGAGGGGGGGAACTCGTCGCTTCCCCAGGGCCTCAAGCGCCAGAGTCAGCGCCTCGCGACCGTCAGCCCACTCCCCGATCTCCGAATGCGCGTAGGCAGCGTTAATCCATGAAGTGGCTCGAGAGACTTCGCGCGAGACTTGATTCTTCAATGCGCTCCGGATCAGCGCTGCGGATTGCGCAAACTTCCCGCAACGATAGAGGTATCGAGCTCGCCAATCGACGCTCAGGTTCCCAAACCAGCCGCGAGACTCCGCTGATACCATGTCCTCGAGTGAATCGAGGACTTCTCCCTCCCTCTCGAGCGACAACGGGCGACTCGCCATCACCATGGCCGGGATTCGACCTCGATCGAGTCTCTCCTCGGGGTAGCCAGGCAGCCGGAGAAGGGTCTCGATCACCTTCTCCCCACCACCGGTGAGAGCCTCGATCCACGCCTCGAGGTGTCGATCGAGGAGCGACACTCGGGTGTCGGGATCCGGGATCCCGGCCAGCTCTCTCCGGAGCGCCTCGAGCGGTGGGACTGCCGAAGCCGACAGCGCAGTCCGGGCCCAGAGTTCGAGGATCCCCAACTCTTCCTGAGGAAGGCCGAGCGTGCGCACGAACTTCCAACCGTTGGAGAGAGCTGCGATCGCCTCTCCGAATCTTCCTTCCTCGAACAGACGCTCTCCGCACGCCACCACCTCCTTCGCCGCCTCATCCGCGAGCGCCTGGTCCCCCGACTGCGCCTCGATCAGGTGATAGAGTCGATTCGCGCTCCCGTGATGGATGTGAGCGGCCAGGCTTCGATGCGCCGCGCGCAACTGGTCCCGCGTCCAAATCTGCACCGCGAGTCCCGTGACCAGCGCGCCGTAGGTCCCGTGCTCGGAGACGCGGACCAAGTTCCTCTCGAGCAACTCGACCAACTGCGCCTCGACCCTCCACAACTCCTGCCCGGTCCAACTGGCGAGCGCCTCGACGCGGGCGTGGGGGAAGGCGAGATCGATCCAGGCGAGCAGATCCTCCTGATCGCGAGTGAGAGTTTCACGGAGACGCGAAACGCGCAGACTTGCGGCAGTCTCGAAGCCGACCGAGAGCTCATCGATCTTGGTGCGCTCGATCGACCACAAGCCATCGCTACGCTCACAGATTCCTGCGCGTTCCCACGCGGCGAGCTCCTCGAAGACGAGATCGGGGATGCCATCGGTCCGGAGAAAGAGCTGCTCCGCGGCGTCCTCGCGAATGTGGAAGACGCGGTCGTACCCGCGAAAAAGCCCTCTCAGCTCCGTTGACTTGAAGGGTTCGAGCACGTGAGCGCCTTCGGCCTTCTCGGGCGTCGCGCGCACCACGATCCCGCGGTCTCGAGCGCGCTCGATCAGGGGTGCGCTCCATCGATCGAGGCGACCGACGTCATCGACCAAGAGAACGATTCCTTTGGCGAGCACTCGGGCGAGCCTCGCTTCGACCTCGACCGCCATCTGTTCGAAGGAGAGATTTTTCGCGGCTCGCTCGAGAGATTCGGAGGCGAGCACGGTCTCGAGACTCGCGAACGGACCATCCGCCGCCACGGTGTGACGCGTTTCGACTCCGCGTTCCGCCGCGATCCGCGCAAACTCATCGAGTGCCCGCGTGCGACCGCTCCCCGGCCCCCCGAACAAGTCGAACGAGACTCCTTCGTCGAGCGCACGGAGAAAGCGTGCTTCAAGGCCCGAGTGATCGATCCACGGCAGGGTGTCGCGAATCTGACGTTCCCCGCGGATCACGCCGAGCACTTCGGCGGCATCCTCGGGGCGGGCCACCGGATTCGTCGCGAGGAGGCGCGCGACCAGGTCGGAGATGCGACGCGGAATCTCGTCGTTGATCCGGTGCAGAGTCTCGGGAAGGGTATTCGCTTTGTGAAGCGCGATCTCGAGGAGGTCGAGGCCGGGGAACGGCAGTCTTCCGGAGAGCGCCTCGTAGATCATGACGCCGAGAGAGAAGAGGTCGGCGCGCCGCTCCACCACGCTTCCCCCCAGTTGCTCGGGAGCGAGGTAGGCGGGAGTCCCGACGAAGCGACCGGTCTGCGTGAGGCGCTCGCCGAGCTCCGGCCCCCAGACCAGTCCGAAGTCGAGGATCGTCGGAACACCGCGAGCATCGACGAGGACATTGCCCGGCTTGAGATCGCGGTGCACATAACCGCGGCGGTGCAGGCGGGCGAGCGCCTCGACGAGCGCGACGACCACCGGCTCGAGTTCTTCCCAACTGGGGAGAGCGGTGGAGGCTGGCCCAGGAAACGGGGCGCCATCGACCAGCTCCATCACGAAGAACGGAGTCTCCTCGTGAATCCCGGAGTCGAGGAACCGAACGATGCCGGGGAGATTCAAATGACGGAGGGCAAGGATTTCACGTTCGATGCGCTCGATCCGCTCCAGGCCTCCCGGTCGCGCAGAGTGGAGAACTTTCACGGCGACCGAGGTTCCGAGTGCGGTGTCGCCGGCGCGATAGACGACGCCGAATCCCCCCGAACCGATCTTGGGGCCCACCAGGTAGCGACCGAGCAACTCGAGGCCGGTCCAAGAATCGTGGGCTACTCCGGGCTCAGGGCCCACGGCCGCCGCGGTTGTTTTCAGAGGAGGTGGATCCGTCACTGAGATCTTTCAAACTTCGAGCCCGTCGATCGCGGTCAGTCTGACCCGATCGCTCGTAGTGAGTGTAGTTTGTCTAACAAGCGAGAGCGAGAAGGAGGGTTCCGGGAGAGCGAAGCGGTCAGTCGAGAGACTCGGCGCACTCCGAGATCGAGAGAATCTCTCTCCTATGACTCCATTGATCCTGTGGGATCGCCCGGCAGTACTCTCTCTGAATGACGCGATCGACCTGCACTCCCGAGCCAGCGAGAAGTGCGAGGATCTGGGCGCCGACCCCCGGGACCTCTGCGGTCACGGCCGCCTCGAGAAGGAGACTGGATTCTCGACCAGTGTCTGCACCGCAGTTCCTTGCGAGGGCCCGTGCGAGCGCCGCAGGTTCCATGCGACCTTGGCGCTCCCAGAGTTCAGCGACTTCGACGGCGTACTCACCTGAGAGTTTCCGATCTCCGCTTCGCCAAGCGATGGCCGCCTCGTTCAAGATGATTGGACCGACGATCGCCGGCGAACCCACCTCACGGGCAATCTCAACCAACTCGAGGTCGACCCGCAGTTTGCGCCCCTCCGAGTAGTCGAGCTTTCGCCGGAGACCGAGACAACGAAGCTCGAGTGGTGGATCTCTTCTACTCTCCAGGCACTCGAGAGCGTGGCCCACTGCCTTTCGCCCCTTCTCCCACTCGCCGATCTCTGTGAGCCCAGAAGCTGAGTTGACCCATGCGGCCGCTCGAGCTTGAATCGAGCGAGTGGCGCCCGCCGCCTCTTCGTACATCGCCGCCGATCGGGCGTACTCCCCCCGACGAAAGAGATACTGTCCGCACCAGGTGTAAAAGCACTTCTCACACCACTCCCTCGAGGCATCGGACACGAGGCTCGGGAGCGAATCGAGCACCTCGCCTTCCCTCTCCGGTGAGAGAGAGCGGCTGGCGATCACCATCGCCATCAATCGGTTTCGCTCGACTAGCTCTTCTTCGTATCGAGGGGCGGAGAGGAGCCGATCGATCAGCTCTTCACCGCCCCCCTCGAGCGCGGAGATCCAGAGCTCCACATGAAGCGAAAGGAGCGCGAGCCGGGGGTTCTTTTCTCTGTTGATGACCAGCTCACGCTGAACCGTCTCGAGATTCGACAGTTCCCCCGTCCGCGCTGCCGCCATCGCCCAAACTTCGAGGATCGCGAGCTCCTGCTCGGGTAGGCCAAACGCCCTGACGAACTTCAATCCATTCGAGAGAGCCGCGATCGCTTCGCCCAAGCGCTCCTCTTCGATGAGGCGCTTTCCGCACGACACCACTTCGTCTGCCGCCACGTCCTCGAGGGTGTGTTCTCCCGACTGGCCCTCGAGAAGATGGAAAATTCGGTTCGCACTTCCACGGGGGAGCTGTTCGGCCAGACTGCGGTGAGCGGCGCGCACACGACTCAGATCCCAGACCTGAAGTGCGAGCCCTGTCGCGAGAGCTCCGTAGGTCCCCTGAGTTGTGACTCGCACCAAGTTCTTCGAGCCCAACTCGACGAGCTGCGCCTCGACCCGCCACAGTTCATCCCCGGTGAGATTGGCGAGCGTCTCTGCGCAAGCATGCGGGAACGAGAGATCGATCCACGCGAGCAAATCTCCCTGCTCTCGAGTCAACTGCTCACGCATCCGCGAGACACGCAAACTCGAGGCGGTTTCGAACCCCACAGACAGCTGATCGATCGCCGAGCGCTTGATCGACCACAGACCGCCACTTCTTTCGCACAAGCCTGCTCGTTCCCACGCCGCAAGCTCTTCGTGAACGAGCTCGGGGATCCCGTCAGTACGTAGGAAGAGCTGCTCGGCCGCGTCCTCACGGATGTGAAAGACACGATCGCACCCTCGAAAGAGAACTCTGAGCGCTGACGCTGAGAGAGGCTTCAGAAGGTGAGCGCCTTCCCGACGCTCGAGGGCCACTCGAATCACGACTCCGCCCCCACGCGCCTGCTCGATCACATCCGCACTCCACTGATCGATGCGATGCCCCTCGTCGACGAGAAGCACTATTCCCGAGGCGAGGAGTTGATCGAGCTGCGCACGTACCTGGATCGCTTTCTCTTCGAAGGGGAGATTCGCTCCGCCGGAGAACATCTGTGAGTCTTCTGGCAGCCGAAGAGGTGCACCCGACCGATCTAGTTTCTCCGTGGATCGGCTCGCGGTGAACACGGTCTCGAGGCTTGCGAAGGGACTATCCGCTGCGACGGTGAAGCGCACATCGAGCCCGTGCGACTCGGCGAGTTGGGCGCATTCTTCCAGCGCTCGCGAGAGACCACTCCCCGGCCCGCCGGTGATGTCGAAGGATGCGTGCTCATAGAGGGCACGACGGAAACGCACCCTGAGGGAAGAAGTATCGAGCCACGGCAGGACGCTTCGGGCGCCACACTCACCGCGAAGCACCCCGAGGACTTCGGCTGCGTCGGCCGGGCGCGCGAGCGGGTTCGATGCGAGGAGGCGGCCCACCAGATCGGAGACGCGACGAGGGATCCTGTCGTCCAAGTGATGAAGCGGCTCGGGGATTGTGTTTGCCTTGTGGAGCGCGATCTCCATCAGATCCGTGCCAGGAAAGGGGAGCTTTCCGGTGAGCGTCTCGTAGATCATCACTCCGAGCGAAAAGAGATCGGCGCGCCGCTCCACCACGTTCCCTCCGTGTTGTTCGGGAGCGAGATAAGCCGGGGTTCCAATGAACCTCCCGGTGTCGGTGAGCCGGGCGCCGAGCTCGGGACACCATGCGAGCCCGAAGTCGAGGATCGTCGGCACTCCGCGATCATCGACGAGTACGTTTTGCGGCTTCAAGTCACGGTGGACGTAACCGCGCCGATGGAGACGGGAGAGTGCTTCGAGTAGGGCGACCACCACAGGTTCGAGACTCTGCCAGCTCCGGATGGAGTCGTCTTCGGACAGCCTCCCATTCCCAGACAGTGCTGTCGCTGACGGTTCTGTCCCTGACGGTGCTGTCCCTGACGGTGCTGTCCCTGACGGTGCTGTCCCTG
>CALEHF010000420.1 GCA_937876125.1 uncultured bacterium | reverse complement strand
GTCGCTCCACCGGGCTCTCTTTGCCGGTGAGCTCGACACCTTGGGCTTCGTGCGTGCCACGCGCGACGACTACGGGCTCGAGGCGGTCGAGTACGTGAACGCGTTCTTCAAGGATCGAGTGCAGGACGAGCCGTACCTTGAGGAGCTGCGGAGGACCGCCGTCGACTCGGGCGTGCAGAGTCTCCTCATCATGTGCGACGGGCTCGGTGCGCTCGGCGACGCCGATCCGGCGCGGCGCTCGACGGCGATCGAGAACCATCGTCCGTGGCTCCACGCCGCGAAGTCCCTCGGCTGTCATTCGATTCGGGTGAACGCTGCGAGTGGCGGAGAGCGGGCCGAGCAAGTCAGGCTCGCGGCGGACGGGCTCCGGCGCCTGTCGGAGATCGGAGAAACCTACCAGTTGAACGTCATCGTCGAGAACCACGGCGGCCTCTCCTCGGACGGCTCCTGGCTTGCCGAAGTGATGCGGAAGGTCGATCATCCGCGCTGTGGGACCCTTCCCGACTTCGGGAACTTTCACCTCGGAGATGGGAAGTGGTACGACCGCTATCAAGGTGTGACGGAGCTGATGCCCCACGCCAAGGCGGTCAGCGCGAAGTCTCACGCCTTCGATGAGGCGGGGGACGAGACCCAGACCGACTACCGGCGCATGCTGGGGATCGTGCTCGAAGCCGGGTATCGTGGGTACGTGGGAATCGAATTCGAGGGAGACAAGATCTCGGAGCCGGAGGGCATTCGAAAAACGAAGGCTCTTCTCGAGAAGGTGCGCAAGGAGCTGACGGCGAGCGGGAAGTACGGAAAGAAGGGTGGGCCCACGAGCCGCCCGGGTGTGAAGAAGGGATGAGGCGATGAGCGAAACGCAGAATCTGAGCGGGCCGAACGAGGAGCGTTCGAGTGACGAGAGGGGCGAGAGCCGTTCCGGGAAGTCGCGGCGCGATTTCTTGATGCACTCGGGCGCCGTGGCTGCTGGGGCCGCGCTCTTCGGCACCCTTCCTTCGTGCGCCGCGACCGCCTCGGAGCGCGCGATCGCCCAGGGCATCGCGCGCACTCCGGTCGGTTCCGATGGTGTGGTGCGGATCGGCGTGATCGGCCCGGGCGGGATGGGCACCGGCCACGTCCACGCGTTCCTCAACTTCGCAAAGAAGAATCTGGAGAAGGTCGAGATCGTTGCTGTCGCCGAGGTCGAAGACACGCGCCGGGCCAACGCAAAGCGCGTCTGTGACGAGGTGCAAGGGGCGGATAGTTGCACCGCATACCTCGATCACCGTGAGTTGCTCGAGCGGAAGGACATCCACGGCGTCGTGATCGCAACCCCGGAGCATTGGCACGCGCCGATGGCCGAAGACGCGATCCTCGCGGGGAAAGATGTCTACGTCGAGAAGCCGATGACCCTGCGCCTCGATGACGCCCTTCGACTGCGTCGAGTTTCCCGCGCGAATCCCGATCAGCTTCTCCAGGTCGGCACCCAGAAAATGCAGCTCCCGAAGTACCAGGCGGCGCAAAAGATGATCGCCGAGGGGAAGATCGGGAAACCGACCTTCAGTCAGACCAGCTACTGCCGAAACTCGGCGAACGGCGAGTGGCTCTACTACAAGATCGAAGACCACTGGCAGCCGGGGAAGACCCTCGATTGGGAGCGCTGGTGTGGCCCGCTCGGCACGCGCGCCTGGGATCCCCACGTGTACGCGCGGTGGCGTCGCTACAAGGACTACTCGACCGGAATCATCGGCGACCTGCTGGTTCACGAGATCACGCCGATGATGATGGCGCTCGATCAAGGGTGGCCGACTCGGGTCTGCGCGACCGGCGGTCACTACGTGGACAAAAAGATGGAGAACCACGATCAGGTCAACATCGAAGTGCAGTTCGAGAAGGGGCACACGATGATCGTCGCCGGCTCGACCTGCAACGAGCACGGACTCGAGACGACGATTCGCGGTCACCAAGGGAACATCTTCCTCGGCGGTGGCAACTGCGTCATGCGCCCCGAGCGTCTCTTCGCCGATGAGATCGATGAAGAGACGGTGGCGTGCGAGAACATCGGAAACGATCAAGATGCGCACCGTCGCAATTGGCTCGACTGCATCCGCACTCGGCGGAAGCCGCTCGCCGACGTGGAGCTCGGTACACAAGTGATGGTCGTCGTCGACCTCGCGACCCGCAGTATGTGGGAGGGGAAGGCGTTCACTTTCGATCCCGACTCGCTGCGCGCGCGGCCGGTCGGAAGCTAGTGTTCTGGTCTCGCGCATGATTGAACGACTCGCGATTTGCGCGATGGGCACTCGCTTCGAGATGGCCCTCTCCGGCGCCTCCTCCCCAGTCCTTCGGGCTGCGGGGGAGGCGGCGTTCGATGAGGTCCTTCACCTGCATCGGCTCTGGAGCGCCTTCGACCCCGGGAGCCTTCTGACCCGGGTGAATCGTCTTGCGGCGGGACGGGGAGTTGCGATCGATGGCGAAACCTTCGCGATCCTGGCCCTGGCACGAGAGCTCTGGGAACAGACCCAAGGAGCCTTCGACCCCACCATGGGGGGCACGATGCGTGCCTTGGGGCATCGTTCCCAAGGAAAGCGGTCCCCGGGAAAGTGGGCCCAGGGTGAGCGCGATACCGCCGGCTCGTCGCGCGAACCCACTCCGTCCCCCGGCATGGCTGCGGTCGAACTGGACGCCGACCTGGGGACCGTGCGGTTCCTCGATCCTTCGATCGAGCTCGACCTCGGGGGGCTCGCGAAGGGTGTCGCGATCGATCGCGTCGGCGAGTCGCTTCGCGAGTCGGGCGTGCCGTGCGCACTCGTCTCCGGGGGAACGAGTAGCGTCCTCGCGATCGGAACGCCCCCCGATTCGGAAGGGTGGCCGATCGCGCTCGATGCCGATGGCAAGCTGCCGTGTGCGCATCTGCGCGATGTCTCGCTCGGAGTTTCCGCGGGCTCCGGGCGCGTGGCCAAGTCGATCCACGGGCTCCGGGGGCACGTCATCGATCCAGAGCGCGGGACCCCCGCGCCTCTCGATCGATGGGCCGCGGTCGTGGCCGACAGCGCCGCGGTCGCCGATGCCTGGGCGACCGCGTTGATCGCGACCGAAAGGTCACTCGAACTGCCCCCCGACTTCAGCGTGCTCGTCGGCGGTACTGACGGCGATCGATCGGGTGCATTTCGACCTGCCATCATCGAGCGAAGACAGGACCCGCGCGGCGTCTTCCGCTCGCGCGCGATCTCTTCCCCCTGATGCGTATCGGTTCGGACAGGTCTTGGCTTTGCGCTTCGGGATCGCGCGTCTCACTCCCGTCTTTGAGTTGGAGAACCATGCCGCTCAAGCCTCTCCTCATGACAGCGTTAGTCCTTTGCACATTGGCGCCCGCTGCCTGCGGTCACCGAGTCAGGGGTCTCGGGACCGGAGTTCCGTCGACTGGTGCGGAACCGAAATGGCGCGAGGCCAACCCACTGAACGCACCGAGCAAGCGGGAGGCGAGCTCCGTCGTTTGGACCGGGAGTGAGCTCATCGTCTGGGGTGGATTCGCCGACGGCGACTATCTGGGTTCGGGGGCTCGCTATGACCCAGAAGCAGATCACTGGAGCCAAACCTCTGAGCAAGGCGCGCCGAGTGCGCGGGCGTGGCATACCGCGGTATGGACCGGAACTGAGATGATCGTCTGGGGGGGGGGACCACTCGAACGCAGAACTCGCGACAGGGGCGAGCTACAACCCGCGGACAAACTCGTGGCGGCCCCTCACCAGCGAGGGTGCACCTGCCGCGCTCGGCGACGGCGGTCTGGACCGGTCGCGAGATGTTGGTGTGGGGGGGCATCAACGGAAGTCACGTTCTCGGTCACGGGGTTCGTTACGACCCCGAGTCCGATCCATGGCGATCGATGTCTGCCGACAACGCGCCGAGCGCGCGGGCCGGGCACGCGGCGGCGTGGACCGGGACCGAGCTGATCGTTTGGGGAGGACGCGACCATTACTCGAAGGGCACCGCTCTCACGAATGGCGCCCGCTACTCCCCGACGACCGATCCGTGGGTGACCTTGCCCCCAGTCGATCTCTCGGTTCCTCGCGCGGGCGGTGCCGCGACCTGGACCGGTCGAGAGTTCTGCATTCTGGGAGATCGACAGAGCGACGCAGCCGCCTCGACTCGACTCGATAACGGGATATGGCCTCTTATGGCCCGGCGCTGAATCGTTGGCGCGTCCTCTCCGCACCGGAGTGCCCTCCGGGTACGCACTTCCAGTTCTGTGCCTGGACAGGATCTGGACTCGTAGTGTGCGGGGTGTCGGGGAGTGCACAGACGCTGACCGCGTGGCAACGGACCTGGGACTCCACGATCGACGTCCAAGGTGGAAAGTAGCTGCTCAGCGCGAGCTGGCGGTTGAACTAAACCGCTGCCGTGAGAAATGTGCGTGTTTCACACCGCTCTCCCGGCAGTTCTTCATCGGAAGAGTCTTGGCGCCGAGTGCTCTCCTTTTCCTGTGCCGATTCCCGTAGGATTGAACGACTCACCTCTTACTCAACAGGAGTCATCGATGTCGCCAGCCGATCGTCGTGAATTCATGCGCGTTGCCGCGGGAACCGTGGCCGGCCTCGCCCTGCTTCCGGATCTCTCCCTCTATGGAGCGACCGTGGCCGCGGGACACACGACCGCCGTCGTCGGGATCGGACGACAAGGGCGCTCGATTCTTTCTGAGTTGCAGAAGATCGACGGGGTGACGATCGCGGCGATCTGCGACCTCGATCCGTCTCGTTTGCGCGGGGGGGGGAGACGGGTTCCGCAGGCTGCCCAGTACGGGCAGTTCGCGGAGCTCCTCGAGAAATCTCCCGGAGTCGAATCGATCTTCATTTCGACGCCGACTCACCTCCATCGAGAGCTGGTCCTCATGGCGATCGCGGCGGGGAAGCACGTCTACTGCGAGGCTCCTCTCGCACACACTCTCGAAGACGCGCGAGCCATCGCGACGGCGGCTCGCGGCTCGAAGAAGATCTTCCAGGTCGGACTCCAAGGGCGCTCGAACCCGGTTTACGCGCTCGCGCGAACTTTCTACAAGTCGGAGGCGATTCGCAAATTGGTCTCCATGCGCGCCGTCGCGAACAAGAAGACCTCGGGTCGAGCTCCCTCTCCCGATCCCACGCGGGAAAAGGCACGCAACTGGCTGCTCGATCCGGAAGTGTCTCTCGGCCTCGCGGGCGAATGGGGGACGCATCAATTCGACGTCTTCCACTGGTACACCGATCAGTATCCGGTCTCGATCTCCGGCGGCGGGTCCGTGATGGCGTGGGAGGATGGCCGTACGGTTCCCGACACCATCGACTTGACGCTGAGATTTGCTGATGGCCGCGCGCTCCAGTATCAGGCGAACCTGGGTAGCTCCTACGAGGGGCGCTACGAAGTGTTCCACGGCTTGAACTCGGCGATCAAGCTCGCGTGGACCCACGGTTGGATGTTCAAGGAAGCGGATGCTTCGACGCAAGGTTGGGAGGTCTACGCCAACCGCCAGCGCTTCCATAACGACGAGGGGATCACTCTGATCGCCGAGGCGACCCAGCTCGCGGCCCAAGGAAAACTGAAGGAGGGGGTCGGGCTTCCCCATGACTCTCTCTACTACGCCCTCGGAGATTTTCTTTCGAGCGTGACCGACGGGAAACCAGTCGTGACCTCTGCCGAAGAGGGATACCGAGCGACGGTGATCGGGATCCTCGCGAATCGCGCGGTCACGACCGGGCAGACGGTGACCGTCGATCCGGAGCTGTTGAAGAGCGGATCCTCGTGATCTCTTCACCTTTCTGCCTCCGCGCGCTCCCCTTCGGAATGCGCCTCGGACTCTCCGCCCTCATCGGGGTTCTCGCGATCGGGATCGCGGCTTCGATCGCGCACGTTCACGACCACTACGAAAATCGGGATGACCGCCCCGGTCTGACTCTCGACGACCTCGAGGGCGCGTATCGCGGTCTCGATCGCCCCGCGCAACTTCTCACCACCATCGAAGCGGGGCACCCCGCCGATCTCGATCCCGAGTCGAAGAAGATCCTCGGAGACTGGCTGCGCGGTGACCGCGTGGTCGAGTCCTATGACGATCTCGATCTCGGGGATTTCGCCCCTGCCGAGTTGATTGCGGTGCACTGCCTCCAATGCCACTCTCGCCAGTCCACGGGCGAGAGCGCGGTGGGCGAGCGCCTTCCTCTCGACTACTTCGACGACGTGAAACTCCTCGCCTACTCGCAACGGGTCGAACCGACCCCCGCCGCGGTCCTCACTGCGTCGACCCATGCCCACGCGCTCTCGCTCGCCACTCTGACCTTAGTCGTCGCGCTTCTCGCGTGGTGCACTTCCTGGCCGCGTCGCCTGATTTCGATTTCGATCGCCGCGATCGGTCTCGGCCTCCTCTTCGATATCGGGGGGTGGTGGCTCGCGCGCGAGGTCGCCGGCGGGGCGGGGGTGGTGGCCGTGGCGGGGAGCGTTTACAACGGGGGGACTGGGCTGGTGCTCCTCGCGGTTCTTATCGATCTCTGGCTGCCGCTGAAGAAGGACACCCTTCCCCCCCCGCTGACCGATCCGGCTTCCGGCGGGGACTAAGAGAGGCTCGTTTCGCGAGCCATTGACACACAAAAGCGCCTCACGAGATGGAGGAACCGATGTCTCAGTTACCGTCCCCGAATTCTCTTCCCGCCGGTCCGGCCGGCCCAATGTCGTCCAGCTTGGAGCCGCAGCCCGATCGGCGCCAGTTCCTCAAGACCACGGCGGCTCTTTCGGCGGCGGCTGCGCTCGGTCCCCTTGCCCGTGCGGGGGGCGCCTACGCGGCGGGGACCGATACGATCCGCGTCGGGCTCATCGGGTGCGGCGGCCGCGGCACCGGCGCGGCTGAAAACTGTGTGCGCTCATCGGAGGGGGTGACGATCGTCGCGATGGGCGATCTGTTCGCGGATCGGCTCGCCGGGAGTCGAACCCACTTGGCAGGGCGTCTCGGCGAAAAATTCGCGGTCACCGACGAGCACACGTTCGTCGGCTTCGACGCCGTCGACAAAGTGTGCGCCCTCCCCGATGTCGATCTCGTCATCCTCACGACGCCACCGGTGTTCCGCCCGCTCCACCTGGAGAAGGCGATCGCCGCTGGAAAAAACGTGTTCATGGAGAAGCCGGTTGCGGTCGACCCGGCGGGGATCCGCACGGTGATCGCCGCGAGTCGCGAGGCGAAGAAGAAGCGGCTCGCCATCGTGTCGGGAACTCAGCGTCGGCATCAACAATCCTACCTCGAGACGATGCAACGGATCCACGATGGCGCGATCGGCGAATTGACCGGTGGGTTCTGTTACTGGAATCAGGGCGGGCTCTGGGTCCACGAGCGCCAAGAGCACTACACCGATGTCGAGTGGCAGCTGCGAAACTGGCTCTACTTCTCCTGGACCTCCGGCGATCACATCGTCGAGCAGCACGTGCACAACCTCGACGTTATGAACTGGGCGTTCGGGGGGCCGCCGGTGAAGGCGATGGGGATGGGTGGGCGACAGGTTCGTACCGACGAAAAGTACGGCAACATCTACGACCACTTCGCCATCGAGTACGAATACGAAGGCGGGCACCGAGTGGTCAGCCAGTGCCGCCAGATCGATGGCTGCGCGGGTCGGGTCGGAGAGCATCTGGTCGGCACGGAGGGCACGTCTGACCCGAATCGCTGGATCTCCGGGGCTCAAAAATGGCGGTTCGAGGGGGATGAGCGCAACCCGTACGAACAGGAGCATGCCGACCTGATCGCAAGTATTCGGGCGAACGAGCCCCTCAACGAGGGAGAGCGAATCGCCGAGAGTACTTTGACGGCCATCATGGGGCGCATGTCTGCGTACACCGGTAAACTCGTGACCTGGGATTTCGCATTGGGCTCAACCCTCGACATCACACCCACCGACTGGTCCTTCGCAGACCACCGGGTAGACGGCGTCGCGGTGCCGGGGCGTACCCCTCTCGTCTAACGCGTTGAGTTTCCGCAATCGATCGAGCTGGACCTCCGCCGACCCGCCGATCCATCGACGTGCTCCAACCTGGGCCGGTATGTGTGAGGCGGGAGGAGAAGGAGTGAGCGTGTTGAAGATCGGGATGAGTTGTGTGGTCCTGTTCACGATCGTCGCCGCGGCAGCCACGGGTTCCGCCCAGTGCAATCCGGGGAACGGCCCCGGGGGCAGCGGCCCCGATGTGATTGTCGGCGAGATCACGACCCCCCAAAGCTATGGGACCGCCGCAGGCTACTACGCCTATTCCATCGGGACCACGAGTTGCAACATCGGTACAGCTGAACTCGACTGGATCGCCTCGACCAACCACCACCCGGTGATTGCTCAGAACATGTACCGCCTCTACGAAGGCAGGTTCGAACATATCGGCATGAGCTGGTTGAAGCATGGCTTCACCGCGCTGCAGGGGAATACCTGCGGCTGCGGTTGTGTCTCCTCGGGGACCGGCTCTCGGCTCGGAGTGGGTTGCTCGGATCCGTACGGCGCGTCTCTCAACGGGAGTCAGGGGAGCCT
>CALEHF010000419.1 GCA_937876125.1 uncultured bacterium | reverse complement strand
ACGAGAAGCGTGTCAACCACGGACCACCTCCCAAAACGGGACGGAAGGCGAAGTGACGGAGAAAGAACCGAACGAGTTGAAACTTCGCCGCAATACTTGATCGGGGTGCTCTACGAGATCGTCTCGACCCTCCCGCTCCGCCCGGCGGACTTCTGAAAATCGGCATGCCGTCCGACTCCTCACTGCATTGCGACGATGCTTCATTCCGCCGGGCGGACTCTGCCCCCAACTCACGGGACATAGCCCCGCCGTCCGGCGCCGGGCGCCAGCGAGTCCGCCGGGCGGACTCCAATCGCGAAAGGCGCGATGATGGGTCGTGAAACTCGCCATCTTCACTCATCTCTCGCGCTGCTGCGCAATCTCCCAAGCGCGCTCGATGATGGGGCGAGCCGCGCTGTCCGGATCGCCCTCGTAGCCGAAGGCCGCGAAGAGCAGAGCATCGTTCCCCGACCAGAGCCGATAGCGCGAGCGAACGTCAGCACCGAGTCCGAAATGGAGTCCACCGAGGCTCTCTTTCGCCAGCGAGCAAAATAGGTCGAACTCCTTGTCATCCAAAGAATCCAGGAGATCGTACGCCGCAGCGTCCACCGTCTGCGGAAGGCTAGAAAGCTCCGAAAGATCCAACCCGAGCTGTAGCAGGCAAACCCGATGGAGAATCTCGGCAACACAAGCCTCAGGCGAGAGCCCATCGGTCAGCAGCGCTTGATTCCCCTGCCACAAGCCATAGCGACTGCGGATCCAAGGTTCCCAGGAGGGGAACGAATCGTCGTTCATGAAGCCACTCCTCAGATAGTCGATGTTTTCGTCGGAGAGATGTCGCACGGCGTCTATCGTGGCCTCCGCGACCGTTCGAGGCCACTGCGATGGGGGAAGGAGAGCAAAGCCGGAGGGATAGAGCTCTCTTCGCATCAGTTCCGCGGGCGGTAGCGTCTCTCCGAGCTGGGTGCCCTGAGAGTCCGTCCCACGCCGAAGGAGCTCCGCGGTGAACAGCAACACGACCGGAGCCCTGAACTCCCAATAGTCCTGTTCGGGGGAAGCTCAGCAGAGATGAAGTGCGTAGCGCTTCACCACCGCGTCGACACAGCCCAGCTCGGCAAACTCCTCTGGGAAAGACGGCCACAGACAACCCACAAAGCCTAGTCGAGTTAGGCCTTCCGAACTAGAAGCGTGGCAACCACGGACCACCTCCCAAAACGGGACGGAAGGCGCAATGCGGCTCTCGGCGTGGAAGGCGAAGTGCAATCACCGCGCATTCAACCACGCCAATAGCTTCCGAATCACAGCGTCTCGGTGGGTCAGAAGAATGAAATGATCGCCACGCGGGTACTCGACATAGAGTACGTGTGCTCCGGCCTTTTCCATCTCGTCTCGTGTATGTCTGATATCCGAGGCGAGAAAGCGCACGTCGAGCGCCCCGTGAAAGACAAGGATCTCCTTGGTTCTGAGGGACTCCGGCCGGTCCAAAGCCGAGGGCAAACCAGAAATCGCAAAGCCGCCGCGGAACAGTGTGGGATGGGTTTCCAAGGCCTGGATCGCTCCAATCCCGCCCGCAGATATGCCTCCAACAAAAACCCGTGAGGCATCGACTGGGTAGTGAGACGAAACATCGTCAACGATCTGGCGGACACGCTCTTGTCCTTCGCGGCTGCTCCAGTTTCCATAGCCGAACGTAGGAAAGACGATACCAACGCGTTCCTTGAGCGCTGGCACTGCCAAGAGATTCGCGTAGGCCTGGAAATTTCCGCCACTGCCGTGAAGGAAGACGACCGTGGGAAACGGTCCGTCCCCCTCGGGCCAGGCAACCCAATAGTGGCCACGGTCGAAGAGCCAAGAATCGAGCACGCGGGAGTCTTCCGCGCCAAAGATACGCTCCGCCCCGAGCTGTGGGTCGCTCCAATCGAACAGCCGCACTGCACTCTGGTGTTCGGTTTGCCTCAGGCCTAGATGCGCCCCCAACCGAACAAGCTCAGGTTCCGGAATCCGTCGAAACCAAGGAGGACCAGAATCATACGCGGGCAAATGCCGGGAACGAACCAACGCCTCCGAGTCGATCTCAGCCGGCCACGGCGCGCTGTACCACAGGACCAAGGCCACTGAAACGAAGGCTAGACCAAGCCCTACCCACCGCAGCCACTTTCGGCGTCCGCACGCGGCGATCAGTACCGACACGGCAATCCCAGCCAACGCGAGGCTGCTCACAAATAGGTGAATCGTGTCGTGGGCCAAACAGTAAATGGAGAGACTTCCGAGCACGGTGATGCTGACGGAAGCCAAGAAAATCAGAGCAACCCGGCCAACGCGTCGCCAGGCCTTCATTCTGAGTGAAGCCACCGTCCACCTCTCGATAGGACAACCGAGCGGAGTCCCCAATGTCGGTTGAGGCTCGGCTGACCAGTCTATCGAGTAGGCTTCGCCCGGGCGAGCGTGGTGCGAGAGGCGTCAGTCCCGGCTATTCGCCTGCTCCGCTCCTATCCGATCACCGCAATCAACCCCGCCTGCGCGACCCCGATGAGACCGCCCAGCACGCCCCCCAACACCTCGATGTGACGGAGCTCCTTCTTTGCGATGGAGTTCACGATCTCTTCCAGGCGATCGAGGTCGAACCCTTCGATGCGCTCTCTCACCATCTCGTGAATGTCGAGGTGCTCGCCGAGGCCTCGGTGCAGCTCGCCGCTGATTCCACCGATGAACCCGACAATCTCCTTCTCGACCTTCCCCTTCAACGTTTCGATCATGTCCTTCGAGACGAAGGTGCGCACCAGCGGTCCGAAACTGTTCAGCTGATCTTGGATCAATGCGTCGACGCGCTCGTGGAGAAGTTCCTTCACCCGGTCGCTCTCCGCCAGTGTGCTGACGAGCTTCTGGATGTCCTCTTTCGAGATGAACTCTTCCTCGACGGTGCGCGCGACACTCGCCGCGAGGTCCTTCTGCCGTCTCGGCACCAACCCGTGCAGCTGGAATCCGGGGAGGCGGAGCGGAGTCTTCGGGCGAAAGAGCATTTTCACCGCGAGCCAGTTGGTGCCGTACCCGATCACCGCGCCGACCGCGGGGAGCAACAGCCAAAGAATCGGCGACATCATCGGATCCTCTCGAAGGACGCATAGCGAGGACGCGGCTTGCGGCGGCGCGCCCGAGGAATGACTCCGACCAAGATCACCCCGGCGAGGAAGCCTCCCGCATGGGCCCAAACCGCGACCATCCCACCCGTACCGATGAGCCCGGAGATGATCTGCAGGGCGAACCAGAGTCCGAGGAAGTAGATCGCGGGGATTTCGAAGAAGAGCGGGATGAACCCGATCGGGAACAGGGTGAGCACCTTCGCACGGGGGAACATCACGAAGTACGCGCCGAGTGACCCCGCGATCGCCCCCGAGGCTCCGATCAGAACACTCCCCGTCGATCCCGTCAGCGCCACGTGCGTCAGCGCAGCGAGAATCCCACAGAGGAGGTAGAAGAAGAGGAAGCGTTTCGAGCCGAGCTCTCCCTCGACGTTGTCGGCGAAGATCCAAAGGAAGAGCATGTTCGAGAGAAGGTGAAAAAGGTCGGCGTGGAGGAATTGCGACGAGATGAGCGGGAAGGCTCCTTCCATGAAGCCCGGCGCCAGCTGCTCGACCGCGTGCACGACCTGTCCCCCCGGACCATCGATCTGTCGCTCGACGATCAGCACCGCATCGTGCCACCACGCCGACAGGTACTCCGGCTTCAGGCCGAAGAAGCGCGTGAACCGTTCGCCCGCGATGAGCTGGATGCCGAAGGCGACAAAGTTGATGAGGATCAGCCCCTTCACGACAACCGGGCGCCCCCGAGTCGGGATGTTGTCACGCAGTGGAATCATTGCGCCTTCTCTGCGGTGCGCGCGGGGATCGCCAACAGTTCGCGATAGACGCGAATGCTTCCCTCGACCATCGAGTCGGCGGAGAATTGGGCACGGGCCTTCTCGCCCCCCGCAAGCGCCAGGCGCTCGGCGCGCTCGGGGTCTCGGATGAGGCTCGAGACCGCCTGGGCGAGGGCCGCGGAATCGCCGACCGCGGCCAACAGTCCAGTGACCCCCTCTTCGATAATCTCCGGAATTCCCCCGACCTCGGAGCCGATGATCGGCAGACCCGCATAGAGCGCATCGAGCAGGCTGGTGCAGAGTCCTTCTTGTTCGCTCGGCATGACGAAGAGATCGAACGCGGCGAGCCATGCGGCGACGTCCGACTGGAATCCGGCGAGATGCACATGATTCGCGATCCCGAGCTTTTCGATCTCGGCCTGGAGCGCATCTTTTTCTTCCCCATCCCCGACGATGACGAGGTGCGCGTGGGGGTGCTCTTTCACGACTGCGGGGAAGGCTCTCACCAGGTGGATCTGTCCCTTGTGGCAGGCGAGGTGGGCGACGTTGCCGACGACGTAGGCTTGGTCGGGCACTCCGACTTGCGCGCGAATCTCCGCGCGCGACCGTTCGGGTGTCGGGTGGTGGACCACCCCCGAGTGCACGACCGAGATCTTGGTGGTCGGGATCCCGTCGTCGATCAAGACATCGCGGATCGCTTCGGAGATCGCGATGTAGCGATCGACCCCGACGCCGTACTTCAGCTGAGTGAAGCCTGGCGTGCCACTGCGGTGGATCGAGTAGTCGACGCGGCGCGCGACCACGGTGCGCGGGCGTCGGCGGCCGAAACGCGCGAGGGTTCCGAGGGTGTGTGCGTGGCTCGTGTGCATTTGGACGATGTCGGCGTTTTGGGTGCGGTAGAGGCGCCGCAAGCGGCCGATCGCGCGCAGGTTCAGTTCTCCGCGGAGCGACATCTCGTGCACCGTCAATCCCGCGTCGCGGGCGCGTTCCCCCAAAGGCACTCCCGGCGGGCAGATGATCTCGGCGACGTGGCCGCGATCGCGCAAGCCAGTCGCGAGCAGCAGGGTTTGTCGCTCTCCGCCACGCCAGGTGCGCTCGGTGTTGATGTGGAGCGTGACCAAGGGGGGAGCGCTCATCGGGCTTCCTTCGCACGCTTCTCCGCGATGACTTCACGGTAGATCTCGACGATTCGATCGAAGTGGTGGTCCCAGGAGTAGCGCTCGGCGAGAGCGCGCGCGGCGAGGCGGCGCTCGGGGAGCTTTTCGGGATCGAGAAGCCGATGGGTACGCGTCACGATTTCGTCGACGGAGAGCGGGTCGTCGAGCATCTCCCCCGCCGGCGATCCGTCGAGCACCTCGCTCACTCCCGCGAGCGACGAGAGCAGGGAGGGGACCCCACTGGCGAGTGCTTCCAATCCGACATTACCGAACACGTCGTAGCGGCTCGGGAATACGAACAGGTCCGCGGCGGCGAACGCTTCGCGAATCTCGCGCACCGGGCCGAGGAACCGCACCCGATCGGCGACGCCGAGGCGCTCCGCGAGTTGGGTGAAGCGCTCGGGGTGATTGTCGTGTCCCGCGATCAAGAGGACCGGCGGGCCGGCGGGGCTCTCGATCCTCGGCAGTGCTTCCAAGAGCGGCCCGACCCCTTTGCGGCGCCAGTCGTTCCCCACGTTGAGGAGGATCGGCGTGGTGGCGTCGACCTTGGCGCGCTCGCGCATCTCTGCGCCGAGGGTTTCGCGATGGCGCGGGTGAAAGGTCTCAGTTTCGGCCCCGTTGTAGACGGTCTCGACCCGCTCCGGCTCGATCGGGTAGCGGCGGAGAATCTGCTGACGCACGAACTCCGCCATCGGGATCACCTTCAGGCACGCTCCCTTTTGAAACCGGCGGCGCTCCATCGCGAGGATCGCGCGGCGGTGCGGGCTCTGGACCATCGCTTTTCGTCGCCAGGGGGAGAGTTCCGGCTCCGTCGCGTCCAAGTACTCGATCAGGGTTCCCGATCCGTCGGTGTACACGTCCTGACGATCGGTCTTCGTGAAGCCGTGCACCAGATCGACATCGAGACCGGCGACGACCCGGTTCACCGCGCGATTGAAGCTGCGCACACGCGCGAGTTTCGGAAAACGCAGCATGGGAGCGCGGTGGATGGTCAGATTGGGGTGGTCGAGGGGCTCGAAGCGATCGGCGACGTAATGAACCTCGTGCCCTGCTTCGAGGAGCCGGTTCAAGAGGGACCAGATGTACTTCTCGATGCCGCCGGTATAGGAGAGTCGCGTGTGCGTGAGCGCGATGCGCAGGGGGGCCGTCTGATTGCCGGGGGTCCCAGATCCGCTTCCGCTCACAGGGACTCCTTCCCGAGACCTGTACCCATACGCAGCGGGGCAGTGCGCCCCCGTGATCAGGCATGCTATCTGAGTGGGCAAGAACGTCGACCGAAACGGGTGGGGGGGCGAAGCCCTTGATCGTCGCCCGGCCGCGGCAGATACTCGGGATGCCCAGACGGGTGCCCCGATCCGCTGGTCTCGCTGAGATGAGCGGAAGATTGGGCGCACAGAGAGAGAAAGGAAGCTCGATGCCGGAACTCCCCTGCGAAATCGTACGCGCTGAAGGAGGTCGGATCGGCCTCCTCGTCATCGACGGCCTCGGGGGTCTTCCTCACGGCGAGCGAGGACTGAGCGAACTCGAGCAGGCCCATATCCCCAATCTCGATGATTTGGCCCGCCGCAGCTCCGTCGGACGGGTTCAGCTCTTGTCCACCGGCCTCACCCCTGGCTCGGGACCGGGGCACCTCTCCCTCTTCGGCTATGACCCCATGGAGCTCGAATTCGGCCGCGGGCTGCTCGAGGCGCTCGGAAGTGACTATCCGCTCTCGGGAGGCGAAGTCGCCGCCCGTGGCAACTTCTGTACGCTCGACGGAAGTGGCAGCATCACCGATCGACGTGCGGGGCGACCGACGACCGAGGATTGTGCGCGACTTTGCGAGAAGCTGTGCGCCGAGGTGGAGCTCGATGGAGGCACTCTCACTCTGCTTCCGGGCAAAGAGCATCGCTTTACGGCCGTGTTCGGTGCTCCGGGGCTCGGCGCGCGGGTGAATGACAACGATCCCCAAGTCGAGGGACGGGCGCCGTATCAGTTTCGAGGGAGGGACGACACGTCCGCTCACACCGCTGCCCTTGCGAACTGCTTCTTCGAGCAGGCCCACTCGATCTTGGGTGAGGAGAAGCACGCGAACGGCGTTCTCTTGCGCGGGTTCTCGACTCGACCGGTGCTCGATCAGTTCAGCGAGCGCTTCCGCTTGAACGCGGTCGGGATCGCGATCTACCCGATGTACCGCGGTGCGGCGCGCCTGGTCGGGATGGAGGTGATCGAATCCGCGGGGAACGATCTCGGCGATCAAATCAAGGTCACGGAGAAGAACTTCGACCTCTACGACTTCTTCTTCATCCACACGAAGCCGGCGGACACCGCGGGGCATACCGGCGACTTCGCACAGAAGATTCGAGCACTCGAAGAGATCGACAAGCACATTCCGTCGCTCGAGCGGCTCGGATTCGACGTTCTTGCGATCACCGGGGACCACTCGACTCCCTGCGTGCGCAAGGAGCACTCGTGGCACCCGGTGCCGCTCTTGATTCACTCGAACTTCACTATCCCCGTCGCGGAAGCGACCTTTGACGAGCGCGGGGTCCTCAAAGGCGATCTCGGCGTCGTCCGCGGGCCCGAACTGATGTCGCTCTTGCTGGCCCACGCCGGGCGGCTCGACAAGTACGGTGCGTAGCAGGACCGGCGAGCCCTACTTCATCCGTGAGACGACCCGCACCTGCGCGAACTGCCGGTGCCCCTCGCGGCCGCTGTGGTAGCCATAACCGCTCTGGCGCGCACCGACCCACGGCGAACCGCTCGCGCCACCGCATCCCTTGTTGATCCCGACCATCCCCGCGGTCAGACGACGGGCCACGCGTTCGGCGCGATCGAGGTCGCCGCCGAACACTGAAGCGCCCAGTCCATAGGGGGAGTCGTTCGCGGCGGTGATCGCCTCTTCGTCACTCGACACCCGTTGGATGCCGACCACCGGTCCAAAGGTCTCCTCGCTCATGACCGCCATGTCGTGGGTGACGCCGGTGAGCACCGTCGGCTGGATGAAATTGCCGGTCGATGCGCCGCCGCCCGCGAGGACGGTCGCGCCCGCGCTCTTCGCGGCGTCGATCTGGGCCAGGACGTGATCGCGCTGCCCGGCGTCGATCATCGGTCCGATCTGAGCGCCCTCTTCTGTCCCGGGACCCACCTTCAATGCTGCGGTTTTTTCGCGCACGAGCTCTTCGAAGCGATTCGCGACCTTCTCCTCGACGTAGATGCGCTCGGTGCTCACGCAGACCTGGCCCGCGTTTCGGAAGCTGTTCGTCACCGCAAACTCGGCTGCGGCGTCGAGATCGGCATCGTCGAGAACGATGAGGGGGTCTTTTCCGCCGAGCTCCAGAATGACGCGCTTCAGGTCTTTGCCAGCCTCGGCGAGGATGTTTTGCCCCGCGGCGCGGGACCCGGTGAACGCGATCAGTTGAACGTCGGCGCCGACCAACGCGCGTCCCTGCGCTTCGTCGCCGTGGATGATCTGAACGACGTCGGTGGGAAGGTGCTTCTTTAGGAGCTTCACGTACTCGTCCGCGACGAGGGGGGTCT
>CALEHF010000418.1 GCA_937876125.1 uncultured bacterium | reverse complement strand
CCAGCCGGCCAGTTTGAGTAGCGGCGGGGGGGATTTTCCTCCCCAGCTGATCAAGATCCAAGCGGTGGTCGCTGGCGAGGCGTTTGTGGAGCCCCCTCTGACCGAGCAGAATCGGCGAGAGAAAGTCGAGTGGATTACTGGAAAACTCAGAGAGGCGAATGGAGAGCTACTCCTCGGCGATGCAGTGATCGGCGGCGGTCGGTCGCGAGAGGTTCTGGTGGAGAAGCAACTCGATGCCAAAAACCTGGGGGCACATGCTCCGAAGTCGAAAGAGCAGTTCTTCGTTGCAGGGCAGCTGGATGACGGCGATCGTAAGGCGAAGAAGATCGTGGCGACTGAAGTCATCCGCATCGCTCCAGCGTTCAAGGGGTACGATCGGACTCACGATCTGAAGAACCGGAAGCCGGCTCCGACGAAAAAGAAGAAGTCAGACGACTTCGGATATTGATGTGGATGGTGTGCGCTATTGAGACGTTGGGCTGCGACGGGCTGCGACGGGCTGTGGAAGGACCTGCAATGACACCGAACTTGTATAGGAGAACCGCGCTGGGTCTCCTCGCGACCGTGGCGCTGCTCGTTGCCGGCGCCGCCGATCCGCCGCTCCTCGAGAAGAAGATCGAATTCGACAAGGAAGACGGAGAAGAGGCATTCCGTCTCGATCCCGAGGGTTCCGAAGTCGAACTGCAAACCGCCGGAGGCAAGAAGCGGCTCGCGACCTACGAAAAAAAGGGCTCTGAGCTCACGATCGAGCTCCCCAAGATCGGCGCGGCGGGTTCGGTCTCCATCGACGAGAAGCGCGAGCGCTTTTCGATCAAGGACAATTCGGGGACAGTGAAGTGGTTGCTCCTGCGCGAGCCGGATGCCGATTGGAAGCTGACCAACGCGAAGGAAGAACTCAAGCTCAAGCTGAAGCTGCGCGACGATGGCTACAAGATGGTCGACGCCGATGACGCCAAGAAGGGCACCGTGAAGGTGGGAGAGGAGCGGATCTCGGCCCGCAACAGCAAGGGTAAGGTGCTCCTCCGCACCAAGGACACCCGCTCCGCCCTCGCGGTGGCCTGCTTCACGCTCGAGGGTCTAACACTGCCGGAGAAGGGCGCGCTCGCCATCGCGATTCTCACTTGGCCCCCGAAGGTCACCGAGTAGCGCGGGCTGACCAGAGAGCGCTGTCCGAGCACAAAGCACCGCGTTGCGAAATGAAACGAGGGGGACTTGCCGATCGGCAGGTCCCCCTCGTTTCGTATCCGGCGCATCGTTAGCCGCTATCGCTCGGAACCGGCCGGTCGCGTGTCGACGACGCGCTCGCGCTTCTTCAGCGACTCGAGCTTCCTGCGCAGCACACGATTCTCCTCTTCGACCTCTTGGCGACGGTTGCGTTCGTCGATGAGCGCGTCGCGAGCGTCTTCGAGCTGCTCCCTCAGTCGCTGATCATCGCCGCGATCTTCATGGCGATGGGCGAGGGACTCGAGAATCGCGGGAAGCTCTTCGAGCCCGGCGAGAATCTCGGGGAGCCGGTCGACGGCACGCTCGACAGAGCTCTCGATCGAGTCGACTCCGCGCTCGAGGCCAGAGATCGCCACTTGGACGTCGTCGAGAACACCCGGCAGTCCATTGAGGTGATCTCCGCCGCGCGCGAGTGTTGCCTCGAGCCTCCCCAGCACATCCCGGAGCGCCTGGGAATCCTCATCGGAGAGCCGGAGACTGAGCTGTCGATCCCTCTGCTCGGCGCCTTGGGCGAGGGCTTGCTCGAAGCTGCGTTGACCGGCGAGCGAGTTCTCGAGCCGGTTCTCCAGAAGTTCAAGCGCCTGCTCGAGCGCCTCCGAGCCTGCGTGTTCCGAGTGAGCCTCGTGGTTCGAGTGCCCTTCGTGTTTCAAATGTTCCGCGTGTTCTATGAGATCAGCGATTTGCATCTCGAGCGTTTCTTCGAGATCGGCTTTCGCTCGAGCGAGCTTGGCATCGCTCTTCGCGAGCTTCCGACGCGCCTTGTCACGCGCCGGCTCGTCGAGGTTGCCGAGGGCGCTTCTCTCCTGGCTCACCGCAGCGAGCAAGTCGGCGAGGTGGCGGATCTCCGCCGAGCTCTCGATGGAGAGGTCGCCAAGCTGCTGGTGCACTGAGCTCTCTTCCCCGAGCAGTTGCTGTTCGAACTCCATCTGCATCCTGTGAAGTGCCGTTTCGAGGGCGAGCAGTTGTGCCTCGCGCTCTTCGAGGTCGCCGGCCAGCCGATCGCGGAGGTGCACACGATGATCACCGTCATCACCGTCGTCCGAGTCACGGTCGTCCGCATCGAAGAACAGAGACTGGAACGGGTCCTTCTCGCTATGCCCGAGCGAACTCCCGTGCCCGAGCGAAAGCCCGGCTCGAGGCGCTTCGATCATACGGCCGCTCTCGGTATCGAAGAGCAACGTGCGAGCGCCGAGCGAAACGCGCGCATAGCGTCCGTCTCGACTGTCCAAGTGCGCTTCGCCATCTGAGACCTCCGCGAACGGGAGTTTCCAGCTCGGCTTGCCGTCTCCCTTGGTTGCGACGGCGACCCATTGCCCGTCGATGCGATCGAGGACGAACTCGACCTTCGACGCGGCCTTCTCTTCCGGGTCGCAGGCGTTCCCTACCAATGGGAAGCAGGCGGAGAGCCCGATCGCAGCCGCGCAGACGGCACCGAGCACGGCCGGTGCGGCCCAACCCGCGGAGCGCCGCGAGCGCGATGGAGTGGTGGACAGGATCATACGAATTCTCCTCTCGAGGGGACTGCGGGTCCCAAGGACTCCGGCGGCGAGCGGGGACGGAGACCGCGTGGCCTCCGCAGCAAGGTTGGCGAGCAGTTCTGCGTAGCGGCGAGGGCCGGCACCGCCCGCGATGACGAGTCGATCCGCTTCGAGTTCGCTGAGGTGCTCCTCCCGGCGGCGGAGCGAGTGAACGAGGGGGTGGGGCCATAGAATCGCGACGACGAACGCGCCGAGCAAACGCCAGAGAGGGTCACGTCCGTTGTGATGAGCCGCCTCATGGCCGAGCAGGGCGTGCAGGCTCCCGCGATCGAGGCGTGCAGACCAGTGCGCCGGAAGCCAGATTTCAGGGGAGAGCACGCCGACCGCCGCTGCGGTGCCGAGTCCGGGGATGATCCGCACCGGCAAGGGGGTCGCGCTCGGGTCGATGTTCGGGACGCCCCGGGTGCTGCCGAGGGTGTTCGAGGTGCGACGCCACCGGGTGAGCAAGTAGGCCGAACCTGCGATGCGGAGCCAGCCGATGATCACACCAATCGCCCACACAAAAACGAAGGCGGCGACCAAGGTGTCGAGCAGCGAGAAGCCGCTCGCCCCCTCCCCTCCGATGGGGCTGGTATCGACGGCGGCCCGTCGGGGTTCCCACGGATCATTGCGACCAGGGGCATTCGAGGAGGGGGCGCGCAATGCGGTCGGGTGTTGGATCGAAATGAGGTCGGCAGGGGGGGGCGACGCGGAGGTCCTCGCCAGCTCTCGGAGGACCGGAGCCCTCGGAACTTCTCGGGGAAGGAGCGAAGGGGTCGCCGTCGGTGGTTCGGAGATCTCCATCGCAGGGAACTCGAGAGTGGAACCCTGCTCCGGGTCCATCGGACCGCGCGCGGGCCACTCGGGATCGCGGGGGACAACGGCGGTCCCCGTCTCGAACGCGAGACGCACTTCGGAGAGCTGTTCCTCTTCGAGGTCCGCCCGGACCGCGTCATTCGCTTCCGCGATCCGCCACTGGAGACCCGCGAGCCCGATCGAAGGGTCGACATGCTCCGGCGGACTCCCCGGGGCGTCGTTGGGAACTCCGACCAGCGGAAGACCATCGAGCTCGTCGAACTCGATCGGAAGATTCTCTCTGGGAGCCGGCAGCTCGCCAGAAGACAGATCGGCCGAAGAGAGTCGGAGAAGCGGTCGTCCCCCGAATGGATCGGGGAGCAACAGCCCCGCGACCAGGATCGCCGGCGCGAGCAACAGCACGCCGCGAACGACCGTGCGCTGAGCACTGGACCATCGCGATCTCAACACGGTTCCGAGGAGGAGCGGCGCTGCGAGCGCGATGGTCAAGATCCAGAACGCAAAAATCCATGCGGTGGGGGCCTCGGTTCCGAGGGTGAGTGGACTCATGGCGCCTCCTCATCCAAGAGCTTGCGAATGCGGCGCAGATCACGCGGTCGAATCTCTTCTCCGCCGAGAAGGTGACTCATCAACTTCTCAGGCTTCCCTCCGAACAGACGCTCGACGAGATCGTCGACGCGTTCGCTCCGGTACTCGTGGGCGGCGATCGTCGCGTGAAAACGATGCGCCTTCCCTTCCCGCTGGTGCGCGAGAAACTCGCGACGTTCGAGCGCGCGCATCGTGGACAGTACGGTCGTGTACGCGATCGGCCGGAGCTCTTCGAGCTTTTCGTGGACCTCCGCGACGGTCGCGTCGCCGAGCTCCCACACCACTTGCATCACATCGAACTGCAGGTCACCGAGCATGAGGATCCCCCTCTCTCTCCTGGCAGTCTCATCGGTCTCGACTGCGCCCCGCATCTGAGTGCCGGAAGTGCGCGTCGAGGCCCCGGAAAAAACGTTCTACTGTCGGCTACGTACGTAGGCTATAGTAGGTCAGCCGTCGCCGCAAGAGCGGAGTTTTCTGCTCACGGACCCAAGCTTCAGCGCTCTCTCTCCGAGAGACGCAGAAACGGCGCGAGGGCGGCGGGTCCTCTCCTCCCGCTCGGGAGGGTAGGATGCTCGGCTGACGCTCACGAAGTGTGACCCGATGAAGGAGGAGTGAGTCGTCCCCGGGGGGGCTGCGGCAGAGACGGGAAGCCCGATCGATCTCCCAGAGGAGCTCGAACTCTGGCGGCATCTTCCCTGGTTGCGCTGGAAGAGAGTGGCGGCCGATCGCTGCTCGCTCTCGAGTTCCCTCTCCCGAACCGACTCGCCTCGTCACTCCGGAAGGAGTCGATCCACGATGGTGCGTTTCTCATCCCGCTGGTCCCTCGGCAGGAACCGGCTTCGTCCCCGTCTCGGCGCTCGGCGCTTACGCGCGGTCGATCCGTCCCGATACACTCCTCTCTGGGCTCCTCTGACTCGAGCGCCTCTGGTGCTCGTTCTCCTTTGCGCTGTTTTTTCGGGAGCTGTCGATCGGTTCGTCCCACCGTCGAGTCCACTGCTGGCGGCCCCTCCTCCTTCGGCCAAGTTCGATGATGCAGCAGCGCTGGATCTACGACTGGGCAAAGGGCTCTACGACCAAGGCTTGTTCGAGCGCGCGCTGCCACCCCTCGAGAAGGTGCGGAGCGGGAGTCCAGGGAAGTCGCAGCGTGAGGAAGCGTTGTTCCTTCTCGGCGAGGCGTATCGCAGCCTCGATCAACTCGACAAGGCCGAAGCGCGGTTCGGTGAGCTGCTCCGCTTCGCTCCCCAGAGCGAATGGGCCGCGCTGGCCCAGCTCGGGCGGGGGGAGTCGTTGGTTCGACTCGACCGTGCGCAAGAAGCCGTGCAGATTCTCGAGGCAGCGACGCGTGGCGCAGAGCCGGATCGCCCCGTCGCGCACTACTGGCTCGCCGAAGCGCGGGTGCGACTCGGTCAGCTCGATGCCGCGATCGCGGGGTGGAGCACCATCGTCGAGTCCGCACCGAACCATGAACTCGCACCGTACGCCGCGTACAACGCCGCGCTGCGCTGCCGCGATGCCAAGGAGCCCGCGCGCGGGCTCGCGCTCTTGGATCGGGTCCTCCGCTCCAAGCTCGAAGATTCGATGGCGGATCGGCTTCACCTGATCGCCGGAGAACTGGCGCTTCTCGGTGGAGACCCTGCGCGTTCGATCTCGGAGTACCAGTCGGTGAAGGGGAAAGACTCGCAACCGGCGGCGCTCGCCGGCGCGGCGTGGGCGGCGAAGGAGGCGGGAGATTCCCGTGCGCTCGCGTCGATCCGTCGACGCCTTTCCGAGCAGTTCGAATCGAGTCCGGAGCGGCTCGAGGTGGATCTCTTGTTCGGGAGCGCCCGAGCGGAGGCGGGGGACATCGAAGGCACGGACGAGGCACTCCGAAGGCACAAGAGCGGGGCGCGCCAGGACGAAGCGATCTTCTGGTGTGCCTGGGCTCGTCGAGTCGCTGGCCAGCCCTTGGACGCGGGCGAGATGTTTGCGTCGATCGATGGGAGCGGGGAGTGGGCGGCGCGCGGGACTCTCCGCGCAGAGGAGGAGTTTCGCAAAGCCAAGGAGTGGCAGAAGTCGCTCCTCGCCGCGCGACGCTTTATCTCAGAGTGGCGCGAAGATCCGCGCGCGAGCGCCGTGGTCGCGGGTGCCGTCGAATCTTCCTACCGCCTCGGCGATGACGCGCGAGTCCTCGACCTCGAGAAGAGTTTCAGTGCCCAGTGGCCCGACGACCCCTTGGCGGGGGATGTGCGCCACTACGCGGCAGAGGCAGCGCTCCGTACCGAGAAGCCCGCCCAGGCGGTCGAGCTCTTTGCCGCTCTTTGGCGGGAGAGCTCGCGTCGGCCGGCGATCGCATCCCGCTACGCCTGGGCCCTCCTCGCAGCGGATCCTGAGAGCGCGCCCGCTCGGATTTCCGCGCTTCTTCCGTCTTTGGAAGGCCAAGCGGCGAGCGAAGTCGGTGTCTTGCTCGGCCGCGCTCATGCGACCGGTGGCGATCTTGACGCGGCACTCAAAGCGTACCGGCGCGCAGCCGAGAGCGACCCCAAAGGTGAGTTCGGGACGCGGGCGCGGCTCGAAGAGGCGATCCTTCTCGGCGGCAGTGATGTGAGCGATGTCGCCGCGCAGCGCGCAGCCGAACAGGCGTACCGCGCCGTGCTCGAAGGCAATGCCACCGAGGTCGTGCGGGCGCGAGCGCGGATCGATCTTGCGTTGCTCTTGGCCGGGCGCGGCGATGATCGCGCCGCGCAGCCGGAGTTCGTTCGGTACCTCGACGATCACGTCGATGGCGCCGATCGTGCCGACGCGTGGCTCGGGCTCGCCTTCAGTCGCTGGCGACTCGATGACCAGGACGGTGCCCTCGCCGCGGTGAACGGCTTGCGCAAGGAAGGCACGGATGCGACCCGGCGCGCGGAGGCCCTCTACATCGAAGGGCGCGTCGGACTGGAGAGTGGTGACCGAGAGGGAGCCGCTCGGGCGTTGACCGCGTATCTCGAAAATCATGGGGATGGGCCGCGCGTTGCGGATGTCCTCCGAGAGCTCGCGCGGGTCGCCGAAGATCGCGGAGATTCCGAGCGCGCGATCGAGCTCCTCGAGCGCCGACTCGCTGACCACCCTCGGGCGACCGCATCTGACGAGGCTCTCTATCGCGTGGCGTGGTTGCGGCTCTCTGCGGGGGACGAAGGAAAGGCCGCGAAGGGTTTTTCGAGCCTTGTCTCCCAGCACCCGAAGAGCGAGTTTGCCGGCGACGCGCACTTCCGGCTCGGTGAGATCGCCTACGCGGCAGATGATCACAAAGCTGCCCGTGCTGCATTCACCGCGGCGATCTCCTGTGGTACGGGGAAGGCAGCCGGCTCGGAGGGGACGAGTTCCCCCGAGGGCTCGCTGATCGCAGAACGTGCGCGCTATCGGCTCGGCTGGTCGTATCGAAAGGGTGAAGAGTGGGCGCGGGCAGCGGAGGTGTTCGAAACTCTTGTGCGCGAGAACCCGACCGGCGATCTCGCGGGAGAGGCGCTCTACCTCGCAGCCGACGCCGCCGATCGCGGTGAGCGTCCCCTCGACGCGTCCCGTCTCCTCGAGCGCTTCCTCGACGAGTACCCGAAGCACGAGCGATCGTCGGCGGCGAAGATTCGCCTCGCCGAGACCCTCGCGGACAAAGAGGAGTGGGCCCGGATCCGCACCTTGCTCGATCCCCTCCGTACGACCCAGCTGGAGGAACCGTGGAACACCCGGCACCGCATCGCTCTGGGTCGCGCGCTCGTGCGTCTCGGTTCGGGCAAACGGGCGGTGCCGATCTTGACCGAAGCCCTCGCTGAGGGAGGCGCTCGCGCCGCCGAGGCGCAGTTCGAGATCGGGCTCGCCCATCGCCAAGCGGGGGACCGTGATCGCGCGATCGAGGCGTTCATCCACGGTCCCGTGCTCTATCCGTTCAAGCCGTGGGCACTGCGCAGTCACCTCGAAGCGGGGCGCGACCTGCTCGCGACCGGCAAACGACGCGAGGCGAGCCGGCTCTTGAAACTCGCCATCGAGCAGGACCCCGAAGGACCGATCGGCCGCGAGGCAAAACGCATGCTCGAAGGTGCCGACGACAAGGAGTCGTTCCGATGAAGCCCCGATCCTTGAAGATCTCCAGACGCGTGCGAAGAGCCAAACTCGGAATGGGTCGGCTCGGCATCGCCCTGTTCGCGATCGCTCTGGTCCTCGGCCCGGCGCCGACGACCCTCCTTGCGGCGACGAATTCCGCGGTCGGAGGCGGGAGTCGCATCGAAGAGTTTCTCACCACCCTCGGCGAACTGATCGTCGGGGGGGGAGTCCTGATGATCCCGATCGCCCTCGCCTCGATCCTGACTCTCGGACTCGCGATCGAACGGCTGTGGGCGTTGCAGCGCCGCCGCATCCTCCCGCGCGAAGTCTGGCGCGACGTGAAGACCGAGCTCGAGGGGGGAAATCTCGCCGGAGCCCGGCGCCGCGCAGACGAGAACCGCACGGCGCTCGGCCGCATGCTCGCTTCGGGGCTCGAGCGCTGGGAAGATGGGACCAAGGAGCTGACGCACGAGCTGGAAGAGGCGGGGCAACGCGAGGCGGATGATCTGAACACGCACCTCCCCGCACTCCAGGGGATCGCGAGCGTCGCGCCTCTGCTCGGCCTGCTCGGCACCGTCGTAGGGATGATCAAGAGCTTCTACACCATCGCCAAAGAGCACGCGGTCGGGAACCCAGAGCTGTTCGCCGGCCCCATCGGGCAGGCACTCGTCACCACCGCGGCGGGCCTCTCCGTCGCGATCCCCGCGATGATTCTTTACTACTGGTTCCGCGGTCGGATCCGCAAGATTGTCCGCAACCTCGACGATATCGCGCGTGAGGTGGTCAAGATCTCACGCCGCGGGACTTTTTCACCACTCGGTGCAGGCTCTCCCGTCGGTGTCGATGCTCTCCGCGAAAGAGGGCCGAGTGCCGGACCGCATCCGTTCGGTCTCGCGACGGAAGCGGGGAACTGAATGGCGATCCGCCAGAAAGAAGAGACGAACTTCACCGTCGAGCTCACCCCGATGATCGATGTGGTCTTCCTGCTCATCATCTTCTTCCTGGTCGCGACCACCTTTCAGAAGCTGGAGCGTGAGATCGCCGTGAGCGTGCCCGAGAGCGAAACGGGGCAGGCGGGGGATGAAGGTCCAGAGCCGGTGGTCGTGAACGTGCTCATTGTCGAGGATGGGTACCAAGTCGTGGTCGGCGGTAATGCGATCACCCTCGACCAGTTGCAAGGACTCCTCGCTCGTCGGGTGGCGAGTGAACCGAAGACCAAGGCGCTCGTGAGGGCGGATGGCGCGCTGCGTCATCAGCAAGTGGTCGAGGTCGCAGATGCCTGTCGGAAGGCAAAGGCGGCGATCGCATTCACGACACTCGAGAAGAAGCCCGCGCGGTGAGTGCAAAGTCGCCGCTCCGGCCCCTCCTGCGCTCGAGCCAGACGCTTTTCCAGTCGGCCGCCGTGCCGCTCCTGCTGGCGGTGGTCGCGCTGATTTGGCTGGTGTTCGCGCTCTACGGTGGCCCGACGATCTACCACGGCGGGGACGAACTCGGTCCCCTGTCGCGTTGGCCCGATCGCTACCGTGCAGCGTGGACGCGTCCGCTCCCCGTCGAGCCGCGGATCGTCTCGCGCGACGGCGATCTGTCACTGGGGGATCGTTCGAGCGAAATGCGCATCAACCGCGCCGCAGACGAGGTCGACCCGTCGGTGACCCCGGGCGGCGATCGATTGCTGTTCGCCTCGAACCGCAGCGATGCTGGCGCCTTTGAAGGCAGCTCCTTCGGGTCTGCGCTCGGCGGTTTCGATCTCTACATCGCGGCGCGCGACGGAGAGGGCTTCGGCGATCCGGTCCTCCTTCCAGCCCCCCTCTCGACGGTGTTCCAGGAGCGATCGCCGTCCCTCGCGCTTCTCCCCGATGGCAGCGCGCGACTCCTCTTCACATCGAATCGTTTGCACGGGCTCGCCACCGACTTCGATCTTTTCCTCGCGATGCGAGGTCGCGATGGCGAGTGGCAGGCGCCGGTCTTGCTCGACATTTTGAGCACCGGAGCGGATGAACGCGGCGCGGCGATCCACCCCGAAGGGGATTCGATCGTCTTCAGCCGTCCCGAAAGTCGGGGACTCGAATACTTCGAGAGCTACCGACGCAGCGATGGAACTTGGAGCGACCCGGAGCGGCTGCGCGCGCTTCGGCACCCCGACAACGGCGCGATGGTGCGCTTCGACGAAGGGGGGAATGCGCTTCTCTTCGAGAGGAACGGACAGTGGTTCCGTTCGCGATTACGGATCTTGCGCGAAATCCCCACGGGGGGCACGCCGTGGGGTGCATGGATTCTCTTGGCGCTCGCGCTCTTGCTTCTGCTCCTTCGGGCGATGGCTTCGCGGTGGAGCGGGCTCGAAATCCTCTATCGCTGCCTGCTCGTGTCGATCTTGATCCACCTGCTCTTGTGGTGGTGGCTCGCGGATCGGGGCATCGACGCTCCCGATCCGATCGATGCGGGACCGCCCGCGAGCGAGATCGCCCCGATCGAACTCGACCCCGAGCTGTTTGCGCGTGCGAATGAGCCGGCCGCGCAGAACCGCGCGCATGGTGAAGAAGTGACGCTCCCTGAGTTCTCCGTGGCGAGTGAACCGTCGACATCTGTCGAGTCTCTGCCCAGCGAGCGCGCGGCGCTGTCGGCCGAGATTGCGGCCACCCGTCCCGCCGAGCGGGAGGAGGTTCCCCTCGCGTCTCGCATGCGAGACGCAGCTCAGACCGAACCACTCCCCGAACCCTCTCGAGCGGAGACGGAGATCGATGCGAGCGAGTTCGAACTCGCGAGCGATCCAGGCCGGAACGCGGAGGAGGCAGAGTCGGCCGTCACGGTCGAATCTGCCGCGAGTCGGTTGGAGTCGCAGGTTCCGGCGTCGGAGTCTTTGGCCGAGCGAGCCGCGCACGCGGGGTCGCTTGCCTTGACGATCCCCGCTGAACGCGCCCCCGCCCCTCGCACCGAGTCCGCGACCGATCCCGATCCTGCCGAGGTGGTGACGCGGCAGCGGGTCGCCGTCGAGAGCCTCGAGGTCCCCGCGCGGGACGCCCCGCGTGCCGGGTCCGCGCCGACCTTGGCGGAAGCGGCAGAGCCGACCGAAGCTCCCCCGACCGAGCGCGCGGCGCCGCTCTCGGCGCGGCCGGGAGAGCGCGCGTCCAGTGAGGCAGAACCGACCCCGCGGCCGACGCGCGTGCGCCCGGGACCGACCCCCGCCGATCGACCCGCCGCAGAACTCGCCCGGATCGAGGGCGCGGTCGCGCCGGTGACGCCCGGGGGGGCTGTGGCCCCCGCTCCGCGCGCTCGACCGATGGAACCTCGGATCCAGGCGGAGAGTTCGGGAGTCCCGGCTCTCCGCGAGGGATCGGCGCCGGCTGAGTCGATGGCCGAGTCGAGTTTCGCGGACGCGGGGGCGGCGTCGGCGGGAAGAGCCACAACCCGCGCCGAGTTCGCGCGGGCGGGAAGTTCCGCTGCAGCTCTCGAGGCACCCGCGCCCCGAGCAACGCTCCCCGGAGACGGCACTACTGGAGACGGCACCGCTGGAGACGGCACCGCTGGAGACGGCACCGCTGGAGACGGCACGGATTCGGGAGAGAACGGAGCGAGCCCCGTCGTCGCCAGAGGAACGGCCTCCTCGAACGGCCTCGCGCCCCCCCGGCGGACCCGCGGGAAGTCGAGCGATGCGCCTTCGAGTGCCGAGGGAGCCGCGACTCTCGCCGACGGAACGAGCGATCGCGCCGCGCCGACTCAGGAGCGAGACCTCGCTCGCCTCGCGCCGGTCTCGTCCGGCCCGTCAGGGGCCTCGGGAAACTCCGGTGTTCCCGAGCGTGGGCCGATCACCCGAACTCTCCCAGAACCAGCAGGCAAAGGGGAGCGCACTCTTCCGAGAGTCGCGACCTCCGGCGCGCACCCCGCGATCGAGCCGGGTGTGCGAGCGTCGAGCGAGCGGGAGCCCATCATTCCGCGTCGTCGGAGTGCCTCGACCGCGACCGAACTGGCGAGCGCTTCCGTCGAGGGGGGGAACGATCGCGCCGAGCCGCGGGCTGCGCGCGGAGCGCCCGTGCGTGCTGCGTCGATCGCCGAACTCTCCCTCGATCCGCTCCCGGCGCTGCCGGGAGTGCCCCCCGCGAGTGGGGGAGCCCCCGGGCGCCTGGGGTCTTCGCGAGAGATCGCGTCTCTGTCCCCCGCTGCCACACTCCAAAGAATCGGTTCCACCGTGGACGACTCGAAGCCGGTGATCGTGACGCGCGTGGTCGAGCGTGACGATGATTGGGTGCCGTGGGTGTCGGCGCGCCGCGGTCCGCGGAAAGAAGAAGCGTTGCGGCGCGGGGGCGGGACCGAAGAGACCGAAGCCGCGGTGCGCGCCGGACTCGCATACCTTGCCGCGAAACAGCGCGATCACGGTGGGTGGGGGGACGCGCGGAGTCGTCACCAGAAGTACGGAGAGACGTCGGTCGGGCGCACTGCGCTCTCGCTCCTCGCCT
>CALEHF010000417.1 GCA_937876125.1 uncultured bacterium | reverse complement strand
AGTTCATCCAGCATGTTGAGCTCGCAGCCTGAGCGCTATGTCAGGGTTACACCCGGCGAGGATGATGAACGGACCCTCGAGGCGATGGTCCATCTCGGGGAGGTCTGTCGCATCCTCGGGAATCGCGAAGAGGCGGAACTCTGGCTCGTGGGGGGGCGTGATCGGTGCGTTCGAATCTTCAAAGAGCGAAACCCGGTGACGCGAGCGGCGATCTACCGACTCGGTCTGCTACGGGAAGATCAGAACCAACCGGAGCTCGCAGAGAGTCTCTTTCGTCAGTCGTACGATCTCGATCGCAAGATCCTCGGCGCCGATCACCCGGAGACCGCCGTTCCCCGAAACAGTTTGCTACGTATCCTCCGAAAGCTCGGGAAGACCGAGGAGCTGAAACCGCTCGTGAAGGAGCGCATTTCTCGCCTCCGGCGGAGGGCTCTGGAAGCAGATGCGAGCGCGCACGAACTTCACACTTGTGCCTGGGAGCTGCTCTACTGCGAGGTTCCCGAGCTGCTTGACGCAGAGGCTGCGTTGCCGTTCTCGAAACGCGCGGTCGAAGTGGATCGTGGCCAGGACGCGAACTTCCTCGGCACTCTCGCGGTGGCGTACGGTCGGACCGGCGATCTTGAAATGGCGATCGAGACGCAAGAGCGGGCGATCCGTCAGGTCCGCGCGGGGGGACCCTACAACCGTGAGGACATGGTCGCGCGCCTGGTAAAGTACAAGATTCAAAACGGAGATTATCTCGGGGCTGCGACGACTTCGCTTCAAAAGGTCACCTCCGACATCGGCGACACCATCCTGCCCGAAGAGATTCCCGGCAAGGACCTCGTCGAGCGGAGTGAGGTCTTGATGGCGAAGGGCCACTACGAGGAAGCGGCGGACGCCTTGCGCTTCTGTCTGGCGACGCGGCAGAAGGACCTGGCGGAGGGGCACTGGCTGATCGCCGAGGCATCGAGCCGGCTCGGGGAAGCGATGGTCGGCGCTCGCGAGTTCGAGGAAGCGGAGGGTCGGCTCCTCGAGAGCTACGAAACCCTCGCTAAAAATCCCGAGGTCCCTTCTCCGGTCATCGAGGAATCGATCGTGCGGGTCGCAGCGCTGTACGAGGCATTGCAGCGCCCCCTGGAGGCCACCCAGTGGCGCGATCTTCTCCCCTCGAGTCCTGAGAAGCCGTGATGCCCCTCAGAAGCTGCACTTGATTGTAAGCCTCCGCGCAAGCGGTGGTTAGGGAGCTGGGCCGAGGCGCTCCACACCGAGCGGGGCCCCTTTCTTCAGTTTCGCTGAGGCATTTCGGCACCCGTTCACGCATGACTCGATGGCGACAGGGTGTTTTTCGGGTCGGGAGTCCCGGAGTGCATGTTCTCAGTGCGCCAAGGACAGGATGACCTCATGACGAGTCGAGTTTCCATCTCCATTCTCTTGTGTGCCCTTGCCGGGGTGGCACTGATCGCGGTGGGGCTCTCTCCAGTGCGGATCGAGGCAGAGCAACCGGACCCCGCCGCCTCCATCCCCTTCGCCCACGTCATCCCTGACGACGTCTTCCACTTCGTCGGCGAACGCACTCAGCCCGAGCGTAAGTTCGTGCGACAGTACTGGGCGAAGGTTCGCAAATCCGTGATCGAGAGCGGTCTGGGAACGGAGTTCGTACAGATCGCCAGCGGTCTCTTCGGCGACGTACCCCTCGGCGAATTGGCGCACTTCCGTGAAGAGCTCGATCAACTTCTCTTGGGTGTGAATTGGGCCGAGGTGGGAAGTGTCGAATCCGCCTACGCCCAGCGCATCACCCCACCGAAGGATGGGTACGGTGAGAGCTACATGTTCCTGCCGGACATGGTGCTGATCCTGAGGGGGCCGACCGACTCAGCCTCGAAGCAGTTCGACGGAATGTCTGCAATTCTGAGTGCACTTGGATCGAAGATCGGGAGAGAGCACGGGTCGGTGAAAGTCGACCTGATCAAGACGAACGAGGATCATCGGATCGCCTCCCTCAATCTCTTCGGAGGGATCACAGAGGCTCCTCGCCTCTCGCTGAACATCGCGCACTGGGATTCCGTCGTGGTCGTTGCCATGGGAGATGGACTGTTCGGCGAAGTGCTGGGGCTCCTTTCCGGCGGGACTGCGAAGAACTCGCTGTTGAGCAACACCCGGTTTCGATCTGCGTTCGAAAGCTCCGCCAACTCTAAGGACAGCGTCACATACTTCGATATGCAGGCTCTCGTTCGACCCCTCGAGTCCTATCTCACTTCTCTCTTCGACGTCGCGACTGCCCCTGAAGACTACTTTCGCAATTCCAAGATGAGTTTTGCCGGGGGCAAGTTGAACGCCGCCGCGATGTCTGCATACCAGGGGAAGAGATACGAAGTCGCGCTCAGGCTGATCGAAGAGGCGTACGAGTTAGACCCCGAGAGCTCGATCGTGCTCTACAACCTCGCGTGTTTCCACGCACGAAATGGCCATCGCGATGTCGCTCTCGATTGGCTCGACAAGGCAGTAGAAGGTGGAGTCTACGCGCCGAGGAAAATCGCGACCGATTCCGACCTCAACTCGCTGCGTTCCGACGCGCGCTATCGCGTCGCGCTGGAGAATTCGACCCGACTCGCCCGCGAGATGTCCGCCGCTGACATCGTCATCAACTCCGACAAAACCGGTGAAGGGTATCGATTAACGTTGGAGGCCTGGGGACTCTATCGACAGGGCGAGTACGAGCCAGCCCTCCGCGCTATCGAACAAGCCTACGCGGTCGCGCCCGATGACTCTCGAGTTCTCTATGACAGCGCTTGCTACCACGCGCTCCTCGGGCACGGCGAGAAGGCGCTCGGCTTTCTCGCGAAGGCTGTAGACGGGGGGTTCTATTGCCCTGATCACATCAAGAGTGACGACGACCTTTCCACCATCCGAGACGATGCGCGATTCGCCGCGATTCACGAGCGCGCTCGTCAAAAGTCGATCGAAATGACCGCCCAACACGGCAGCGGTCGAACTCGACTGGTACGTCGGCTCCTCGATCAAACGATGGAGTCGGCGGGAATCATAGACTATGTGGCGACCTCCGAGCACACCGTCGGTGCGACAGTCTTTCAGAACAAGACGACCGCACTCGTCGCGGATGCCGAGTCCCGAGCGATCTACCCGATTTTGGCGAAGAACCAGTCGACCTCGAGCTTCGATCGATTCCTTCCGGTCGAGACGGAGGCCTACTCTGTCTCCCGAACCATCGACACCGTCGCGTTGTTTCGGTTGATCCGCAATGTCGTCCTCTCGATGGGTCCGACGGGAAAAGAGATTGTCGCCGCCTGGCAGAAGGGGCAGGACTTTCTCGGGCTCGAACTCGGGCCGGAAATTTTCGCGTGGATCGGCGGTTCCTTCACTCATTTGACGTTGGCGGATGCGAAGGGGTCGGTGTGGTTGGTGGAGGTCTCGGATGAGGAGGCGGCGCGGGCGGGTCTCGCTGCGACGCAGAATTTCCTCACCGAGACGCTCCCGGTTTTGCTCCGCAAGGCGGTGATGGAGACCCCGGCGATGGCGGGGCTCCTCGGCCTGGGGATCCGCGTCACTCCCTCGACCCACGAGAAGCTCGAGGGCTTCCTCAGCGCGTCGTTGGCGGTTTCGCCGCAAGCCCTCACGATCGGCATCGCCGAAGGACATCTGATTTTGGGGACATCGGCTGAGTCGATCGTGCTCTGCCTCGAAACGGCTCGCGGGGAGCACCCAAATGTTCACGAGAACAAGACGCTCGCGAGTGAGGCGCTTTTCCCTGAGGGGCCCTTCTCCAGCGTGACCTACAAAGACAAACGTGGGTTCGGCGAAGAGATGGCGACCGGGCTCGGGGTGGTTTCAATGGTGGGTGGGATGATGGCCGCCATGGTTCCCGACCCGCAGGTGAAGCCGGTCCTGACCAAGTTGACGAGCTTGATGTCCCGCATCGCACCGGTCGTCCGAGAGATCGACTTCTATCGTTCCGTGGCGACGCGGACGACCTTCGATGGTCACGTATGGCGCTCGGAGAGGGTCACGCACTACGAGCCTCCCCCGGTGGTCGAGTCACCGACTGACTGAGCGACGGCGCGGTCGTGGCGCGGACCGCTGAAGCAAGATCCCATTCCGAGTGGAAGAGCGTTCCGAGGGGGGGAAACCTCCTCGGGCGCCCTCCATCCCGGTCACGCAGGGGGGATCTCGATCAGACCGTCTCGATCGATATGACGCAAGACAATAGGCTGCTAGGGAGCCCGCCCTTTCGCAAACCCGATATGATTGGCGCTGTTCGGGCCGCCGTTCTCGATATCCCCCGCGTACCAGAGGAGGAATGCTCCTTCGACCGACGGTGGGACCGAGTCATCGATCCATGCGCACGGTTGTCGGACATCCCCAGAGTCCCACTCGAAAGACCCCGTCACCGGGTCGAGATTGCCATCGCCCGTCGGTCGCAGCACGGGAAGAAAGTCTGGGCTCGGCGTTGACTCAGCAAACCATGTCGTTCCGTTGGGGCTCGTCGCCCACCCGATGGCGTCCTCCGTGCCCAGTGCAGTCGAAACGTCACCTCCCGTGTACCAGATGTGAAAATTCACGTTATTGTCAGCGAAGTCCTCCACCAGAACCACGGAAGGGGAGCGGACCGTGTACTCGCTGAATGGGCCGCCGAAGCCGGGGACGATCACCGGTCCCGCTGCTGCCCCCGTGGACCCCGCCGCATCGCGAACGATCCAGTCGACGCCATTGACGGAGTCGGCGTATCCGATCGAGGCGTGCCCGTTCCCCCCCTCGTCGACGGCTTCGAACCACAGCTTGAACAGGTCTCCCGAGGGAGACCGATCGAGGACCACCGTGGGATCGGCGACTCGGTCGCCGAAGCTCACCTGAACGCCCGGGGTCAGCCCTGTGCACACCTGAAAGTTCGCCCAGCTGATCGCGTCTCCTGAATCGCAATAGACGATGGTGCTGATCGCCCCCCCGGCCCCGGTCCGGCCTTCAAACCACATCTTGTAGCGAGACGGTGGAGGTGTCGTGCTCCTCTTGTCGACCACGAGGGTTGGATCGGTTGCCGCCACATCGAAGGCTCCGATCGCCGCACCGTTGCTCGGTGAAACCACCTGCTGTCGGGGTATCGCGATTGCCGATGGGGAGACGAAGTCTTCTTCGTCGGAGGAGAGAACTCCAATCGAAGTTTGGCCTATCGCGTCCTTGGCCTCGAAGAAGAGCAGGAAGAAGTCTCCGTTCGGACGGCTCTTGTCGACCGCTATCGCGGGCCCGTCGACTTCGCCTGAATCGAATCCGCTCCCATCTCCGGAGAGGATGGGTGCGGGATCTCCGTCCACAAAAACGAAATGGTCGCGATGCTTGCTGTAGACGAGATGCGTACTGTTCGTCGTCGCAGCACACATCGTGGGGCCGAGACAAGTGAGAACGTCCGGAGTCGAATCTATGCCGCAGCCAGGAAAGGGGTCACCCGGAATGGGTCCAGGGCCGAAGAGGAAGTTGAGCAAGAACACCGCATCTGCGATGTTCGCTTCGCCGTCGTCATTCGTGTCCATCGCATCGAGACAATCCAAACTCTGCCCTAAGAACAAGTAGGAGAGCGAAGAGATAGGATCTGCCAGGTTGACTTGCCCGCTGCCGTTGCTGTCCCCTCGAACAAATGCGGCCTGCGCGTTGAGATCGGAGGCAAGGGCGAGAAGAAGCCCGAGAGCAAGAGTGCTGGTGACGAATCGGATCGTGATCTGGATCTCTTTCTACGCTAGGTCTGGCACCCACAGATGCTTCGCACGTCACGTGCATGAGTCATGCGTCAGGCGGGGGAGCGTCGGCGCTCACGCCGCTACATCCCAGCATCTGGCGGCACGAACACCTCGCATGAGACCGAGCTCGCTGAGTCCCCATAGAAGGGGAAGTAGTTGTCCGAACCGCCGAGCACGAGGATGCGATCATCGATGGTTCCCTCGATCCCATCGGCCCCCGCGATGCGCGTCAATGTGTGCATCGCGCGTCCTTGGTTGAGGGCCACCGTCGAGGCGTCGTTAATGTTGATCGCATCCGCGTATCCATCGATCGTTTGGCTGGGAATGTTTGCGTCGTAGTTCAGCCACGTCCCCCGGATCCCCAATGGGTTTTGGGGGGAAGCATTGTTCGCAGATTGCCAAGGGAAGAGATCGGGGATCCCATCATTATTCTGGTCGTCGTCGAGAGGAAAAACCGTTCCGACGATAGCAATGTCGTAGAAGGGATCGAAGAAACCGAACCCATTCAATTGGTTCAGACCACACGGTTCAACGTGGGTCGAGAGGCAAGAACCCAAATTGAGCGTCTGATCGAATCCCCCCCCCCGTGACGACGACACTCGAGATGAAGTCTTGGTTGTCGTAGGTACGTACCATGTCCATCAACACGCCCTGGGTGCGGGATCGATTGAACTCGGTGCAGCCGGCGAACACTCCTTCGTGCCCGAAGGCGAAGGTGTTGGAATTCTGCCCGGTGACCGGCAGCACCATCGTAGCCCCGGTCTGACGGCTGAACTGGACACCGCTCGCCGGTCCAAAACCAGTGTAGGTTGCGACCAACAACTCGGCATGGTCGGTGGTCCCGACGCTCGAGGCCGAAGTCCCCTCTGGACATGAGCTGTTGCTGTCCCCTCCGTACACAAGGACGATGTTGCTCATCCCCAGATCACCGAACGGAGTCGCGTTGTGATCGCGCCCAAGGTTCGTCGCGATGGGGTCATTCACTCGATGGGTGAGCACCAGCCCCTGAGCCAGGGAGACACTCCCGGTCGAGGATGAATAGAAATCCATCGAGCTGAGCGTGGTCGCCAGGTTCGTCCATGGGAACAGATCTTGAGGGGCTAGGGACGAAAACGCCGAAAGCGTTTGATAGCCTCCGATGAACGAGATGATGTCGTCTCCGGTGTCTAGTTGATTATCGAACCCCGCCCATCGCGGGTCGCAGTGACCGGCCCGTCCTCGACTGTTCGTCAGCACCGCGATGTCTCCATTCGAGTCGAGCGCGGGGGAGTAGCTGAGCGTCAGCGGATCGAAGATCTCGATGTCCCGGGTCGAAGGGTAGGCGGCTTGAGTCTGAGGAACCGGCCCTGGAATTGGAATCACGACAGTGAGAGACTCCTGCCCCCCGACCACGAGGAGTTTGCCATTCGAAAGCGCAAGCGTCGTGTGCCGGACGCGGGGGACATTGATCTCGTCGTTGGGAGCCACCGGCTGCGTAAATCGGCGAACCAGCGGATCGAAAACAATCGTCAGTGGGTTCGCCGCGCCGAACAAGATGCTCGTCGTCCCTCCGATCACGACCACGCGCCCATCCGTAAGCCGATTCGCGGTGTGGAAAAACCGACCATTGCCGAGAAGGCTGATCAAGTTACCGTCGATGTCTTGGTCGATGAAATCTCCCGAGACGGAATCGGGTATTGGGTCTCCGAGGGGAACCACCGCAGACTCATCGAAGATCTCCACGGCGTCTAGTGCGGTCAGATGCCGTTCGTCGGTGCCTCCGACGATGAGTACCAGTCCGTCGCCGAGCAGAGTGGCGGTGTGCCCGTACCGTGGGGTCGACATTCGAGGACCTGCGTAGGACATCGGCCCGGTGAGCGGGGCTGGCGTCGATGATCCGCACATACCCGAATCGAGACAGAGGAGAGAATCCGGCGTGGGATCATCTCCACAAGTGGGGTAGGGGGAGGGGATCGGGCCTCCGCCAGAGAACAGGAAGGTCAGCAGGAAGATCGGATCGGCCATGTTGACGTCGGCATTGTCATCGACGTCGAGCGCCTCGAGGCAGGTCGTCTCCCCGTCGAGGAACAGATACGTGAGACTGATGATGGCATCGAGGATCTGCACATTGCCATCGCCGTTCGAGTCCCCCCGAATGAAAGTGCCTTGGGCGGAGACTGGTGCAGAGAAGCAAAGAAGTGCGCTGAGGACGAGACCGAGCACGCCGAGGCGAGAGACCGAGGGGCACATCGCACACCTTCAATTCTGAAAGATCCGTAGGATTGCACGGGGCCCATGGCGGCGGGCTAGAGTTGGATAACGAAGGTGACAGTCTAGTGGAAGAGGCGAAGCCGTGCGAGAGGGAGGCGGCTTGGCTGCAGACGCCGGTGGGTCGTGCTCGTCTGGCAGCTCGCTCCGATTGTGAAAGGTCGTGGGCTGAATAGATGCCGAGGGGGGGACTCGAACCCCCACGCCCTTGCGGGCGGCAGATTTTGAATCTGCTGCGTCTGCCAGTTCCGCCACCCCGGCCCGAGGTCATGGTCTCGGGGCGAATGGTCCCAGAACCGGCACAGGGTGGCAAGCGTTCCGCCGCTCCTTCTTACGGGGTGATGATCACCCCCGCGCCCCCTTCGGGGACCCCGTCCGCGTTGATCCAAGAATCGAGCACGATCCCCGTCGTCGGATTGGTGAGGGCATCGAGGAGCGTCTGTCCCAGCGGTCCGGAGAACCCCGCGCTGGTGGGGTCGGAGCGAAGAGCGGCCCCTTGCGCGGCGTTCTCCACGAACGGGTGGTTGTTGCCTCCCGCGGTGGTCCCGTCGGCATTCACGATCTTATCGAGGTTGTAGGCGACGTTCGCCGGGTCGAACGCGGCCGCTGGCGCGGTCCCGTCGCAGCCGAAGCGGTTCGCGTTGTTGTCGATCAGGTTCACCGGGCAACCGTTCTCGTCGAAGAGGAACAAGCCACTCCCGAGCCCCGCGACCATGTGAACCCAGAACGGCGAGTTCAGCTGGTTCCCGGGGTTCGCCCCGATGTGGGTCGCGAGGGTGGGGAAGTCGAGGCTCGCGAAATCGTCGGTTGCCATCGCCGTGCGGAAGGCATCGTACTGGGGACCGAAGTTGGTGATCGCGTCCTGGGTGAGGTGACACGCCACACAGTAGCGCGGCCCCTCGTTCTCGCTGTCCACCTTGCCGCGAATCGAGTGCGGCATCATCGCGTTGTGATTCATCGCCGGGTTCGTGGCTTGGGTTGGGTTCGCACCCTGAGCGTTGCGCGTCGAGAACGTGAAGATGTCCGATGCGTCCCCCTGTTCGTCGAACCACTGGAACCACATGTCGGTGTTCCCGGCCATCGGACTGATTTTTCCGCGAGTATCGACCCCCAACTGGAACATCACCGGGCTCTGGTACACGAAGTCCGCGTTCGCTTCGTTGAAGACGATGCGGTCTCCCGTGATGTTGCTGAAGTTGTCGTCGTCATCGTACTCACCCTTGAGGTGACAGCCGATGCAGTTGTTGGTCCAGGAGGCGTGGCAGCTCACGCAACTCATGTTGTCGCCGTGACTGAACCCGTTCGCGGCGGTTCCCGCTTGCTGGGGCCCAAGACCGGTTGCCGCATTGTTGTCGTCGCGCCCCATCGCGTACGAGGCTTTCGCGTTGTAGATCACTTCCCCGGTGAGCGGATTGATCTTCGTCGAAGGGGAGACGACGTCCTTCGTTTGCGGGATGTAGTGGACATTTCCAGTCAGGCGGCTGGTCAGGAAGAACTCGCCCGGATCGGTGCGACGCACGTGGCGGAGGAGGTTCCCCTCACTGTCGGTCACGAGGTCGGTGAGCGTTCCCGCGTAGTCTGCTCCGACCGCAACCGTTGCGTAAGTGTCGACCGTTCCGTGGCAGCTCTCGCACTGTATTGCCACCCCTTGCTCCTGGCGACTGAAGATCCGTTCGTTCGAAGGATCGGTCACGCTGCCGCCGTGCAGATCGTGGCTGCCGTGACAATCGATGCACCCCATGCCAGCCGCGTAGTGCACGTCGGGAGGAGTATCGTCGCGACCATCACCGTCGTAGTCCTCTTCGAGGATGTACTGATTCGCATTTCGACCGTTGAAGGTGTTGTTCCCCACGATCGGATCGAACAGGCGAGCGTCGTTGTGAGTCCTCACGTGAGTGACCGGATTCGTCGGGTACTGCACGTTGTTCTTGAGGTCTTGGTTCTGATCGAGGCGGATTCCCCAGAACTGCATGACAGTTCGGTTGGAACCCTGGTGACACCCCGCACAGGTATAGTCGTCGATCCCGGTGATCGTCTCCCCCGATTGGATCGTCTTCGCGACACTCCGGATGATGTGACGATCGACGTGGGGCCGTTCGGGAGCTTGGATTTGATCGACATTGAGAGGCTCGAGCTTGTTCAAGTTCGGGTCGGTGGAATTGTCGCGGCCGTCGAGGGCGGAGCGCATGTGACAGGACGTGCACCCCGATGAACGGAAGTCTCCGTAGCGGTTGTTTGCTCCGGCACTCCCCAAGTGGCAGTTTCCACAGGTGAACGCGACTTGTTCATGGAAGAGGTTCGCCAAGGGGGAGCCGCTCACCACGCGGCCATCCGCAAGAACATCGGCGCTCAGCGCCGCGGCATCGTAGAGCGGATTCTCAAAGATGTCATTTGCGCCGAGAGCTCCTGCGACACTGAAGACGGGGTACTGGACCAGTTCACTCACCGCACCGATCCGGCTCGCATCAAACACGAAATCGGGATCGATGACGGGACGGAAGGCGAGGTCGGCAGCGGTGTCCTCGTAGAGGTTCACCGATCCCGGAACCACGCTCTCCACGCCGACCGCGAAGAGGGCGCCGGAGAGAATTCCCGCCGACGTGGCGAGAAGGCTATGACTCACGAGATCGGAGTGCGGCGCGTGACAACTTCCGCAGCCGAGGCTCGCGGTGGTGACCCGGAGATCCCCTGGATTCACGAAGCGCAGGTAGTCGAGAGCCGTGTAGGTCGTGCTTCCGACGGTGTAGTCGTTGTAAGTGTCGAGTCCGACGAGGGTGAGGCGATTGAAGTACGCCGTCTCATCGTGGGTGCGGAAGTCGCGGTCACCGATCTCCGGCGGCGGCGGCACGTGGCTCGCCAGCATGTCGGCCCCGGTTCCGTCCCCCCCGTGGCACTCAGTACAGAGAAGCGTTCCCGCCCCATTGAAGGGGTGTGGGTTCTCCATTCCCGGTCCTGCGTAGTCGTTGTGGGAGCTTCCGTTGTGGCACGACATGCATGACTGCGCGGTCGCTGCGATCTGACGCTCTTCATTCAGAGAGTCGCTGTTCTGCCAGCAACCCGTCGCCGCAAGGACGCAGACGATGGGGAGCGTGGTCTTCAGGATCGTCGTTGGCATCGGAAGCATCACCCTTCGGATCTGTCTCACCGCACTCGCGACTCGCGGGTCCGGTGGGGACGAGACCCGAGCGTTCGGGTCACAGGTACCCAGGGCAAGGACAGGGCCTGAGTTGGGCGCCATCCTGGCTCCCGGGGTGCAGTAAGGTCCGAACCCAACAGCACTTGGTTCAATCTGAGTTGGGCGCTCATCGGCCGATTCTGGGTGCACCGCACTCCCGCCACCCCCGCTCTTACGGGCATTGATTCCGAGTCGAGGATCGCTTTCCGGGCTCGCGGGCCGCTTCGGGCTCACCATCGGATCGTCATTCCCAGATCGAAACGGAAGCGATCGATGTCATCGGCGTCGGTGAACACCGCGCCCGAGGTGAGGCTCCAGTGGTCAGCAAAGCGCCAATGGAGACGCATCCCGATATCGCCCACTTCGAGGTCGGAGTCGGGGGCATCCAAGTCTGACATGCGCGCCGAGAGACTCGGCATCAGCGCGAGTCGGCTTCCCATCAGGGGGAAGTAACCGGTGATCGATCCGCCGTAGCCGACGAGGTCTTCGCCTCCGAGTTGGTAAAAACGCAGGGATAGGTTGGACCCGCGCACGATCCAATCGCGCTTCGTGAGCCCGACCAGCCAGAGAAGCTGGTCATCGGTTGCTTCCGAATCGATGAACGAGACTTCTTCCTCGAAGGTCAGGCTCTTCGTGAGCCGGTGACTCGCCCCGAGCGACATCCGCCACTGATCATCCTCGAGGAACGCTGCCTGAGTCACCGTTCGTACTTGGAAGTGATCACGTTCCGCCCGGGTGTCCGGAATGCCGAAGCGGCTCAATCCCGCGTGAAGTGAAGTCGCCCCCAGTTGGTAGCGAGTGGAGAGATCCCATCGGGTGAGCCGCACGCCGTCGTTCACCAGGGCGCTTCCCGAGTCGAAGTCGATCTCACTGGTCGAAAAGAGGGACCAGCGGCCGACTCGGGCGTGTTGATCGAACAGGAACGCAAGGCGATCGGCCTTCCCCTCGTAGGCGGAGAAGAGGAAACCACCGGTCGCTGAGTAGGTCTTCTCTTGCTCCTTCTGCCAGTAGAACGTGGTGTAGGAGACCAGAGTCGGTTCCTTGCCCGAAGGAGCCAAGTCATCTCGATCGGGGCGGAACCCGAGCATCCCACCGATCCTCAGATACGGACCGAGAACCAACTCCGAATGGATTCCATCGAGAGTTCCCACCGCTGGGAGCTGAGTCGAGAGAAACCGGCCCACGCGAGCGATCGAATGGTCGTCGAATCTTCGCACGAGGGAGAGTCGGCGAACTTCGGGGTACACCTCTTCGTAGTGTTCCGTCGCGGAGAGTGCGTCTCCCCCTCGGTAGATCGCGTCCATCGACCACTCGAGTGTCCAAGGGGTGCCCCCGAGACGCTCCACGGTTCCCGCGGTGTCGAACACGGTACGCCAGTAGTCTTCGAGCCCGTTGCTCGTCGCTTGGATGTATTGGCGGATCCCGGCCCGGCCATGCAGCAAGTTTTTCGTCTCCGCATCAACGAGGTAGGGGCCCAAGAGTGGTTCGAAGCTCTCGGGGGCCGCATCGCGATCCTCTTTGAGGGTCGTCGGCTCCTCAGCCACCGGTGGTGGGGGG
>CALEHF010000416.1 GCA_937876125.1 uncultured bacterium | reverse complement strand
GATCCTTCCCCTTCGGCATCCTCAGAATGACGTGCGGCCCCGGCCTTCCCGCCCGGTGGAAGAAGAGGTCGTTCCCCTTCGCCGTTCGGATCGAGAGCTCATCGTTCTCGCGGGCGTTTCTGCCGGCGAGAACATCCAGGCCTTCGCGCGTGCGATAGCGACGCGGTCCTGTGGTCGGTCCCGCCTTCCCCTTCTCGCGACGCGCACCCCGAGCGGAAGTGTCCGCTCCGCGCTGGGGTGGGCGAGAGCGTTCACGCTCACGGAGCCACGCCTCCGCCTCTTCGATGGCGGTCGAGTCGACGACTGCCGCTTCCGGGGTGAGCGCCATCATCCGAGCAAGGTGCACCTCGAGCTCGCTGAGTGCGATCGTATTGTGCTCGAGCCGTTCGAGGAGCGCCGGCAGCGCACGCTTCCCCTTTCGAGACCGCTTGAAGAACCTCTCGACGTTCTCGGCGGGAGACAGTTTCGGTTCGAGGGGGATCGTCACTTTCGGCGTCTCTGGCGCGAACCAATCGGTGACTTCGATCTCCTCTTGCCCCCTGTGCATCTCCGACTGCGACCCCTTCAACAGCTCTCCCCACTGCTGAAACTGCTCCCACCCCTCGGCGCCCCGGCGTTCGCGGTCGAACTTCTCTGCGAGCTGCGAGCGCCGCTTGCGCTCCCGCCGCAATCGAGTCGCGACCGCGCGGATCCGATCGGTGGCGAGGAGGCGAAGCTCTGCTTCCGCCATGCGCAGCTCGATGAATCGGTGGAAGGGAGCATCAAGAGTGAGGAGCTCGTCGGGAACGTAACTGCGCGGCTCAAAGGGCATCATCCACGTCTCCGCCGAAGGGCGTGGCGGAGGATCGGGAAAGCGATAACGATCCTTGACGACCGATCCGCCGCGACCATGGACGAAACGGATCAGCTTCGTCTCTGGATCGACGAGAAGCAGCCGTCCCGCGCGCCCGAAGAACTCGAAGACGAGATCGAGGGTCGCGCTCGGCGCCTCGTCACGACCGCGGATGAAGCGGATCCGCGCGACGCGATCCCCCCCCGGCTGATCGATGGAGACCACCCGCATCCCCCCGAGCCAGGTGCGCAATTCGGTCGCAGAGCCCGACGGCGTCTTCGGCGACTCCCCCACATCTTCGACCAGGTGGAATCGTGACGTGCCGGGTCGGGTGGTGAAGAAAACGTTTTGACGCCCGGACGACCCGCGGAACCGAAACAGGAAGCCATGGGGCGGGCGGTCGAAGACTTTCTCGAGACGCGCTCCAACGACCAGAGCAGAGAGCTCGTCGAGAAGGGTTCCGATCTCCTCGGGGCGGAGTCCCTTCGGCGTCGTCACCTTCGGAGGCTTCGGCTTCTTCTCACTCACGGGTAAGAGCCCAACGAACGAACGTGAGTTGGCGTCGCGCTCGCGACCCCAACTCCCGTTCCCCACCGCGCGATGACCTGCAACGCGTTACTCAGCCGCGTTCCAGGAATCATCGATCCGGTCGTACTCGAGGACCTCTCCCGCGGAGAAGAACAACTCGAGCTCCTTCGCTGCGGCTTCCGGCGAGTCCGAGCCGTGAACGAGGTTGAACCCGTTCGAGATGCCGAAATCGCCTCGGATGGTGCCCGGCTCTGCATCGCAGCCGAAGGTCGCACCCATCAGCTTGCGGCAAACCGAGATCGCCTGGTGTCCCTCGAGAGCGAGTGCCACCACCGGCTTCGAAGTCATGAAACGGACGAGGCCATCGTAGAACGGTCTGCCCTTGTGGGCTCCGTAGTGCTCTGCCGCCAGCTCGGGGCTGATCTGCATCAACTTCATCCCGAGGATCTTGAGGCCCTTGCGCTCGAAGCGCCCGACAATTTCACCGACGTAGCTCCGCTGAACGGCGTCCGGCTTGAGAAGGATCAGTGTGCGTTCCATGTGTTCACCCATCTGTTTGGTCCCGAGGAAGTTGTCGAAGGGCAGAGAAACCACTCTCGTGGCGACACCCCTTGGGTGAACGCCGAATCGAGACGCCCGCTGGCCTGCCCTTTCGGACACTGCCCTTTCGGACACTGCCCTTTCGGACACTGCCCTTTCGGACACTGCCCTTTCGGACGCACTGCCCCTCGGACGGAGTCTCGGGAGGGGATGTTATACTGACGTGCGGCAGAATCCCGTTCGAGTCCGGCCCGATTTGGAGCCGGTGAGCGGGAATCAAGAATCGCTTCCAGGGGCGGATTCTCCTCGATCGAGAGGGGAATTCCAGCGGAACCGAAGGGCCGTGGGGGATCGCGCTGCGATCTCGAGAGGGCAGGCAACTCCCCACGGTCGGGCGGTACGGGGCGCCCGTGGACCAGCGATGCAACGATCTGCTGATGCACTACCATCTCCGGTTCACACGATCCTCGGGGGTTGCGCCCCCGATGGCTCGCTCGTGACCACTGAGATTGCCGCCGCCATCGAAAAACTCGGGTCCCACGCGACCCCGCGCGCGGCGCTCCTCGACACTGCCATCGCGGCGGTGGGCGCAGAGCGCGGATTCGTCCTCGACCGCAACGGCGAGGAATGGGTCGTACGCGCGGCCCGCACCTTTGAGGGGGAAGATGTCCTCCATCCCCTCGAAAAGGTGATTCTCCCGGTCGTCGAGCGGGCGGAGCAGCGCCGAGAGGCGTTCGCCACCACAAATCTCACCGCTGAGGAGATCTGGCCATCCCTCGAGCGCCAGCGCACCACGCGCACCTGCTCACTCCAAGTTCATCCTCTCCCGGACGGCGCGGGATACCTCTATCTCGACCACCGATTCAGGGCCCTCGAAGCGCCGAGCGAGCCCGCAATTCTCGCCGCGGTGATCGGGCTGCTCTCTTGGCTCTCGGTCCGCGAGGATCACAAAGTGACGGTCGAACGCCTGCAGGATGAGCTGCGCCGCGCTCGCGCAGACTCGCGCGGCCGACTCGAACCCGCCACTCGCTCTGCCGCGAGTGGCGAGGACGCCGACTCGGTCGAGGCTCCCATCATCGGAGAGCATTCCGAGATTCTCGAAGTACAAGCCTTGATCAACCGGGTCGCTCCGAGCGACGCACCGGTCCTGGTGACCGGGGAGAGCGGGACCGGAAAAGAGCTCGTCGCCCGGTCGATTCACGCGCGGAGCCTGCGCTGTTCGAATGCGTTCATCTCCGAAAACTGCGGGGCGATCACGGAGACCCTGCTCGAGAGTGAGCTGTTCGGATGCGTCAAAGGGGCGTACACGGGGGCAGATGAAGATCGCCCCGGGCTGTTCGAACTCGCGTCGGGAGGCACTATTTTTCTCGACGAGATCGGCGACACCTCTCCCGGGCTTCAAAAGAAACTGCTGCGCGTTCTCCAGGAGGGAATGGTCCGCCGCGTCGGTGGTGCGAACCTGATCCCCGTCGATGTTCGAGTCCTCTCGGCGACCAATCGCGATCTCTATCAAGAAGTCCAGTCGGGAAACTTCCGCGAGGACTTGTTCTACCGCTTGAACGTGATCAACATCCAACTCCCGCCGCTGCGCGATCGACGCGAGGACATTCCGATGCTCGCCGAGCACTTCCTCGCGATCCAGAACGAGCGGAGTGGTCAGCCGAAGGAGACCTCCCCCGAGTGGATCGAAGCTCTCCTCACTCACCATTGGCCCGGGAACATCCGAGAGCTGCAAAACGAGGTGCGTCGCTCGCACGCCCTGAGCGGCAATGTCCTCGATCCCGCCCACCTGAGTTCTCGCGTCGGTGGGGGCGCTCCAGAAGTCGTCGCCCCATTCTCACTCGATACCGTGCTCGAGGCGGGATCTCTGAAGGCGGCGACGGAGGACTTCGAAAAGTCGATCATCGAGTCGGCGCTGAAGCGATATCGCGGAAATCGCGCCAAAGTGTGTGAGACCCTCGGGATCCCGAAGACGACGCTCTACGCCAAAATCCGCCGCTACGCCCTCGAATAGTAGAGCAGCCGATCAGGCGGAGACGGTACGGCCACTGCAATGCAGTCGGCCGTTTTTTCGTGCCTAGGAGGCTGTCGGGAAACTGCTATCGAACCGAGGGTTTGAGCTTCCGACACCCTCCCAGATCGATCATTCCGCTCCAGCTCGCAATCCGTTCTTGCTGATTTGCGGCCACAGTGTATCTTCTCAGTTACAGTGTGACCCAAACTCCCCAGTTTATCCCCCGATCTGGAGCGTTCCGCTTTGAGAAGTTGGCTGATCAACGAACGTTACCGACTTTGGCGTGAGCATCTCGCTCCGGCCCGGTCACGGGTCTACCTTGCCGAGGACCTGCGGCGACCGGGCCTTTGGGCGGTCAAACTTTGGACAACCAATTCCGCGAACGGGTCCCGTGAGATTCCGCTCGCCGCGCTCCACGACCTCGACCACCCAGCGCTCGCGCCGCTCTGCGATGCGGGGCGCATCTCGTCTCTGATCCTCGGGGATGGCTCCCCCCCCACCGGCGCCGTATGGGAACGCAGCTTGGGCTCCGAGTCGGATCTCGGTGAGCTTCCTGAAGGCGCGGAGCCGGTGTTCACCGTGACTCCGTGGTACGGGGGAGGCGATCTCTTCGCGGCGGGCGCTCGCCTCTTCGCAGGCGGCGACCCCTCCGAGGAAGCGCTCGACCGTTGGCTCGCCGGAGTGTGCGGCCAAGTGCTTTCAGCCCTGCGCTTCCTCCATGAGCACTCGCTCCTCCACTTCGATGTCTCCCCTTCGAACATCTTGTTCGATGGCGGCGAGATCGCAGCGGGTGTCCCCCGCGCGATCCTCATCGATCTCGAATTGAGCGAGCGCGACTCGACCCCCCTCGGGACCCGCGTGCGCGGGACCTTCCCCTACATTGCGCCCGAAGTCCTCCGCGCGACGATGGTCGATCCCCGCGCCGACCTGTTTTCGCTCGGCGCATCGCTCTTCCACGCGCTCGACCAGGGCGCCTGGATCGACGAGCTCGGCCTCGATCGCGTTTCCGCGTTGACCGAGGAGGGACGGTTTCCAGAGCTCTCCGAGCGGGTGCCGGCGCTCTCGACGAAGTGGGCGCGACGGATTTCCCAGCTCCTCTCATCAGACCCCGCGGACCGGCCGTCGAGCGCGGCCGAGCTGCTCGAGAATCTCGAGGCCGCAGGCGAGCTTCCGCCGAATCTGCATTCGGAACAGCCCATCACGTGGGCTCCTCAGCGACCGGTAGGGCTCGAAAAAGAGTTCGACTACCTTCACCGAGAGATCGAGAAGCTACGCCTCGGAGAGAGCGGTAGTGCGCTGATCCTGATTGGCGGAGAGAGGGGAATCGGCCGCAGAGCGGTCGCCAAGCGGCTCAGGGAGCGTTCCCGGCTGGAAGGTGTGCGCACGGTCTCCGTCCTTTGTGGCGGAGAACTCGCTGCGCCTCTCGAACCGATCGCCGACCTCCTCGCCCAACTGCACGGCGAGGCACACGTCTCAGCGGATGATCGCGGCGAGCTCGCCGATCTCGTGCGATGGCTGCGCGGAGAACGAGAGGAGAGCGATCTTTTCCCGCCCCTCACTAAAGTCTCGGAAGAGCGCGCCCGCCTCTTCGGACGCATAGGTACCGTCCTCGAACGCGTGGGCGATCGACACGGCACACTGTTCGTTCTCGAGGATGTCCACCGCGCCGGGCCCGAGCTCCTCGAAATTCTCGGGATCATCTCGCACCGCCTTCAGTCCAGGCGCGAGGTGACCCCCGATGAATCGAGCGTTGAGGACTTCTCGGGGCGCGACCCCGAAGCCCCGCGCATCCTGTTCCTCTGCACCTACGATGACAGCACCCTTCATGGAGCGTCCGAGGAGGGGATCGACGCGCTCGCCAAGAGCGCACAGGTTTCTCGCATCGCCCTGAAGCCGCTCACCCGGGCACGCGCCCGTCAGGTCGTGCAATCGACACTCGGCCGGTCGCACCTGCCCGCCGCGGTCATCGATGGCTTCCATACACTCTCGAACGGGCTGACTTTGCCTCTGATCGCGCTGTTGCGGGAGAGTCACCGGCAAGGCCTCCTCAAGCAGGAACGTGCAGGCTGGACCTGGACGGGAGGACCGGATGCCGCTCTTCGCATCCCGATTGAACGCGCGCGGAGTTATGGGGCCCTGACGAAGGATGATCGTGTCTTGCTTTCCATCGTCGACGTTGCCGAGGGACCCATCGATCGGTCGCTCCTCGCGGCGGCCGGACGAGAAGCGTCGGTGACCGATGCAGACGAGCGATTCCTCGCACTTGCGGCAAATGGTTGGCTGCGCCCCCTCGAACCGGACCTCGATCGCAGCCCGATCCGACTCGAGCTCTCGCTTCCCCCGATCGAGGAGCGCCCGGAGGAAGAGCAGGATTTGAGCCCCTGCGCCCTCGCGCTCGGCCGCGCCATTCTCGCCCGATCCCCCAACGACCTGATCGGTCCCGCCCACCTTTTCCTCAAGGCAGAAGCTTGGGACGCGCTCTCCGGAGTCCTTTCACAAGCTCTTGCTGCTCTCTCCAGCCGTCTTTGTCTCGCCAGCCTCGTCTCCCTGGTCGATAAGATCGAGGCAAAAGCGCCCCCCGACTTCCTCGGCGAAGAGACACTGCGCATGCGCATCGGAGCGCTCCGCAACCTCGGTCGCGAAGAAGAAGCGCTCGAGCGCACCGACACCTGGCTCGCCCGTCATCGAAACGGGGCTGGCCCACCGCTCGAATTGATGGCGATACGCGGTGACCTGCTCCGGCGACTCGGGCGATTTCCATCGGCGCGTCAAGAACTCGAGGACGCTCTCGACCTGATCACCCCCGACACGCCGGCCGAGCTACGCTCGAAGCTGCGGGTCGAGCTCTCGAGGGTTCTCCGGAGCGAGGGTGTCACCGACCGAGCCCATACCCTCGCGCTCCTGGCCGTCGAAGACGTCACCGCCGATGGACCGGTTTCGTCGAGCGACTCCCTCCCCGAGCTCGAAGCGCGCGTCGAACTCGCGCGCACCCAGATTGCTCGCGGCTGGAATGAGCGCGCCGCGGAGTGGCTCGAAGCGTTCCTCGAGCAGCGCTCGGACACTCTGCCGGTCTCGTGGGTCGCCCACCTGCACAACATCATCGCCGAGATCGAATTCGGTCGGGGGCGCTTCGAAGCGGCGCTCTCCCACTGGCGGCAGAGCCTTCCCATCGAGCGCCGTACCGCGAACTACTCGCGCCTCGCGACGGTGATCGTCTCCCTGGGAAGCTTGGCGTACGCGCGCGGCGACCGTCGCCGTGCGACGCGATTGCACCGCCTCTCGCTCCGCCTCCACGAACAAATCGGTGACCGACGGGGCCTCGCCCAGGTCCTCAACAACATCGGTCTACTCTACAAAATGCAGAACAAGCTCGGGGCCGCCGAGGCGTGCTTTCGGCGGTGCTTGGGGCTCCTCGAAGAACTCGGACCTCCCGACGATCTCGCCGCCCTGCTCGGCAACCTCTCTGACCTGATGGTGCAGAAAGGCAACTTCCGACTCGCGCTCGAGCACTCCCTCGCCGCGCTCGACATTCGGAAACCACTCGGCAACCGACGCGGCATCGCGTTCGCGTACTACCGAATCGCCAACATCTATCGCAGCCAGGGTGAGCTCGATCGCGCTGCGGACTTCGGTGAGAAGTCTCTCGAACTCAGGCGCGATCTCGGCGACAAGCACAACCTCGTCTACTCCCAGAAGCTGCTCGGGGACCTCTCCAGCACCCGGGCGCGATACTACGAGGCGAACCGCTCGCTCAGGCAGAGCCTCGCCCTCGCAGACTCCCTCGGGAACCGCGCCGGACGTTGCTCCTTGCTCGCGTCGATCGCGAACCTCGATGTGAGAATGGGGCGGATCGACGAAGCGATCGGTCATGCGCGCGAGGGGCTCGAGATCGCCGAGCTGGAGGGCCTCGAAGGGCTCGCCGGATCGAACCGCCACGCGCTCGGGCTCGCATGCCTCGAAGGCGGGGACCTCTCGACCGCTGAGGCTGAGCTGGGACTCGCCGAGGACATCTTCCGCCGCGAGCAGAGCCGGCGCGACCTCGTCCAGGTGCTCCTTTCGCGCACCGAGCTTGCTCTTGAGCTCGGAAGCATCGAACGGGGATGGCCGACTCTCGAAGAAGCGTACGAGACGATCGAACAGCTCGGCCTGATCGACCTTCAGCCCACCTACTACCGTCTCCGCGGCGGCCTGGTGGCGAGTGGCCCGCACCCTGACATTCCGGTGGCGCGGCGCCTCCTCGAGCGGGGCCTCGAAGAAGCAGTCGACCTCGATCTTCCGGAAGAAGTGTGGCGTCTCCACCGCGACCTCGCCCGTCTCGAAGAAAAAGACGGCAACGGGGACGAGGCCCTCGAGCAGTTGCGGCTCGGGGCGGAGCAAGTGCAAACGATTCACGACCAACTTCCCGCCGAGTTCCAAGGCTCGTATCTCGCCAGCGGATCCCGTCTCGAATTCTTGTCGGAGTGGCGCTCGCGAAAAGTAGATCCTCCCCCGAGCGGAACCACGATCACCGATGGGCGCTCTCGTCCGCGGCGCACCGAGGGAGTCCCCCCCGCCGAGGATCTCCTTCGACTTCAGGAAGTGACGTTGCTCCTCAACTCGGAGCGCAGCCTGCAAGTGCTTCTCGACCGGATCCTCGATGAGGTTCTCGAGTTGTTCGGAGCAGAGCGCGGGTTCCTGATCCTGCAAGATGGCGAGGAGAACCGCATTCGCGCGGCGCGTGACATCGATCAAGACGAGGTGGAGTCTCCCGAGTTCAAGTACTCGCACTCGATCGCGCGCGAGGTGGCTGCTACGGGCAAGATCTTCCTCACCAATGACGCTCAACAAGATCGCCGACTGCGAGAGTCACATTCGGTGCACGATTTGAAACTGCAGGCCATCGCGTGTTTCCCGCTCATCTGGCACGAAGAGCCACTTGGGGTGATCTACATCGAAAACCGCTTCCGGAAGCAGATCGTCCCGAAGGAGCGTCTACGGGTTCTCGAGGCGTTTTCTGCCCAGGCGGCCCAAGCGATCGCGAACACCCGCTTGCACGATGAACTCGTGCGGCGGTCGCGCGAGCTCGAGCGGTCCTCCGTCGAAATCGAAGACCTCAACGCCCGGCTCCGGGACCGAGTGATCGAGCAAGATCGCGAGCTCGCCGATGCCCGACGCACTCTCTCCGAGCAACAAGATCAGCTGGAAGATCGGTACCACTTCCACCAACTCATCGGTTCCTCAGAAGAGATGCGGGAGGTATTCCGCCTGCTCGACCGAGTCTCGGGAACGCAGCTGCCAGTTCTGATCGAAGGCGAGAGCGGCACGGGAAAAGAGCTCGCGGCTCGAGCACTCCACTACAACAGCGAGCGTCGCAAGGGCGCATTTGTGACTGAAAACTGCGGCGCGATCTCAGAGACGTTGTTCGAGAGCGAACTCTTCGGGCACGTGAAAGGTGCGTTTACAGGCGCTGATCGAGATCACGAAGGTCTCTTCGCGACAGCGAACGGCGGGACCCTGTTTCTCGACGAAGTGCATCAACTCTCACTCGGCTCGCAGCGCAAACTTCTGCGAGTGATTCAAGAGGGTGAGTTCCGGCCAGTCGGTGGTAAGGAACTGGTGAAGACCGACGTGCGCATCCTCGCGGCGTCGAATGAACCGCTCTACCGGCTCGTCGGCTCCGGAAAGTTCCGCGAAGATCTCTACTACCGCCTCAATGTGTTGCGCGTCGAACTTCCCCCGCTGCGCAACCGTGGCCGTGATGTGCTCATTCTCGCTCAGCACTTCCTCGAGGGCGTGGTCGAGTCGCAGAGCCTCGGGGAGAAGCACCTCACTGCGGAGGCGATGCGAGCGCTCGCTCGGTACCCATTCCCCGGGAATGTGCGCGAACTCAGAAACGTGATCGAGAAAGCAGCGATCCTCGGGGACGGACCCCTCATCCAGGAGACCGACCTTTTCTTCGATTCCAACACTCCGGAACGCTCGCCGAGAATCGACCTTCCGAGCTCTCTCACGGAGGTCCCGCTGAAGGACGCTCGTGAAGAATTCCAGAGGAAATACGTCGAGAGAGCCCTCGACGTGACCGGAGGGGTCGTTTCTCACGCAGCCGAAAGGTCGGGAATCACGAGGGAGTCGCTTCACCGCCTAATTCGCAAATACGGGATTCGCCGGGCCCCATAGCGATGTTATTTCCAGGTTTAAGGGGCCCTCTTGCAAGTGACGACAGGAAAGTCATTTCTCAGAATCGACGAGACTGACCCAATCTTGTCGATTGCTACAGAATGCAGAGCAGCCTATAATTCCCGACGGAGTGTGCCCGCACCTCGCCTTACTTTCGGCATTCGCCGACGACGCGTTTCTATTTGGCGAGACTCTTCATCGATCGTCCCGGAGGTGCCGGGACGCGCGGGTTATGGTTCGGGGCGAGAGGTCCCTCATGCGGCTGCTGCCGAGATCAAAACTAACGACCAGCACGTCGACGCAGCAACTGCGTCTCGACGTGGTGCACGCATGTCGCGCGCGACGTGTCGTGGTACAGCTCGCACTCCGGAACGTTCGCACTCTCTTCGCTCTCATCATTTTGCTCTTCGCGCCGGTCATCTTCACTGACCTGCCGGCGTTTGCCCAAGATCCCCCGAGTGATCCTGCTCCGAGTGATCCCGCGCCGAGTGATCCTTTGCCGAGTGATCCTGCGCCGAGTGATCCTTTGCCGAGTGATCCTGCGCCGAGTGA
>CALEHF010000415.1 GCA_937876125.1 uncultured bacterium | reverse complement strand
GCGGCCAGAACTTGCACCCGGTCGGAAACTCGAGCGGGTTCGGGACGTTCCCCGTGATCACCTCCAGTTGAGCCTTCTCCCCGCCGACCACCGGGAGCGAGCGGAACAAACCGACGGTGTACGGGTGTCTCGGGCTCGCGAAAAGCTCCTCGACGGGGGCGTACTCCACCACCTTACCGGCGTACATCACCACGACGTGGTCCGCGCTCTCGGCGATGACCCCGAGGTCGTGCGTGATCAGGAGAATCGCCATTCCTTCGTCCCGCTGAAGCTGCTTCAACAACTCGAGGATCTGAGCTTGAATCGTCACGTCGAGCGCGGTCGTCGGTTCGTCGGCGATCAAGAGGGCGGGGCCGCAAGCGAGCGCCATGGCGATCATGATGCGCTGCTTCATCCCCCCCGACATTTGGTGTGGATACTCATCGATCCGCTGCTGGGGGTCGGGGATCTGCACCTTCTCGAGCAGCTCGATCGTTTTTTGTCTCGCTTCTTTCTTCGACAAGTTTTGGTGGAGAATCAGCGCCTCGCCGATTTGATGCCCCACTTTGAAGACCGGATTCAAGCTGGTCATCGGCTCTTGGAAGATCACGGAAATCTCGTTGCCGCGAATCTTTCGCATCTCCGCTTCGGAGAGCGTGAGAAGGTTCCGCCCTTGGAAACGGATCTCACCGCTGACAATCTCGCCGGGGGGCATAGGGATCAGCCGCATCACGCTCATCGCCGTGACAGACTTCCCGCAACCCGACTCCCCCACCACTCCGAGGGTTTCCCCCGGCTTGATCGAGTAGTTCACTCCGTCGACCGCCTTTGCCACGCCATCATCGGTGTGGAAGTGGGTTCGGAGGTCTTTGATCTCGAGGAGGTACTCCCCCTGCGACTCGCTCATCGGTCTCCCATCAGACTCGTCTATCGCTCAAGGCTGCCCCGCTCGCCCCGGACAGCAATCGCGTCGATCTCGACTTCGACCCCTCTGGGGAGCCCGCTCACTTCGACGGTCGCTCGAGCGGGGGGCGGATCGGAGAAGAAGTGCTCGTACACCGCATTCATCCGAGGGAAGTCTTCCATGCTGGTCAGATAGACCCCGGTCTTCACAACGTCGGCGAAGGTGCACCCCGCCGCCTCGAGAACCGCGCCGAGATTCTTCAAAACCTGTTCGGTCTGGGCCTCGATGCCCACGGCGATCTCTCCACTCGCGGGATGGATCCCGATCTGGCCCGAGCAAAAGACCTGACCCCCCGCGACGATCGCTTGGGAGTAGGGACCGATTGCCTGCGGGGCAGCATTGGTGCGAACCGCTTCCTTTGTCATGAGCATCCGTCTCCGGCTGTAGGCATGATGGTCTCGCTGCGCGGGGCGAGGAGTATAGCAGTACCCGAAAAAGCGTCCACCGGAGCCGGGGAGCGGTTCCCGGCCCCCCCGCCTGCACCCTCGGGGCTCGGCCGGAGGACCCGGGCTTCAGATCGCCAGGCGCTCGATCACCTCGTCTGCGATCTCCTCGGGGAGAAAACTCCGGACATCTCCGCCGAACAGCGCAATCTCTTTCACATGTCGTGAGGAGAAGTGCGAGTACTCGAGGCTCGGGAGCACGAAGACGGTCTCTGCCGGGACCGCTCCAGAGAGTGAACGGTTCGTCAGCGCCATCGTGTACTCCGCCTCGAAATCGGCAAAAGTCCGGATCCCGCGGAGGAGGAAACTGGCGGAAACTTCCTGATAGAGCTCGACGACCAGACCATCGAACGGCACGACCCGCAGATTCCCCAAGTTCCCGCTCGCTTTCACCAGCAGGTCGACTCGCTCCTCAACTGTGAAGGCGGGGTCCTTCTCGCGGTTCACTGCGACCGCGACGACCAATTCATCGACCAGAGAGCAACCGCGTCGAATCAGGTCGACGTGGCCCTTGTGCGGAGGATCGAAGGTGCCGGGGTAGATCGCTCGGCGCAGTACTCCTCGGGCATTGGAGTCCCTGCCTTTGGCTTTGGAGTCTCTCCCTGCGGAGGCGGATTTGGGGGTTGAGGGGGTCTTTGCCATGGAGCCAGGCTACCGGGATCCGTGCCCGAGCTGCAAGGGGCAGCCTCTCGGCCACAGAGTGCTATTGCGGGGGGCGGCTGCTGCCGAGCAGGTCGCGAGGTCCGAAGTTGACCCGGAACGTCGTGTTGTCTTCCCCTTCATCGAGCTCGATCGTGAACGAGGCCGAGAAGCGGTGGAAGTTCCGCACCACTTCGTAGCGCTGGTTCACACTCTTGTTTCTGCGGAGGTCGATCTCGCTGAACGCTCCGAATTCGTACTTTTCGGAACCCCACCACCGCCCCCCGACGACCAGCGAATCCTGGCGGTGGCGGCGCTGGCGGCTGGAAATCTCAAAAGCCACCGCGCGAGGGTCGTGCCAACGCAAGCCGGAGTTCACCTCGTCGAGATCCCCATCTTGGTAATCGTAGGTACCGTCGACGAACATCCCCAGCTTGTCGACCGGGTTGACGATGAACTCCCCCTCCATCGGCCCCCACGCCTCGCCGGCATTATCGCGCTCCTTGTCGGGAAACCACTCGATCTCGAGACGGGAGTCGACCAGGGACCGAACCGCGTACCCGCGCTCGGCGGTGCGCCCGTAGGTGCGCGCTTGGGTGAAGAGTCGCTGGAACAGCGCGAGGGTCACGCTCTCACGCTCCACGATTTGCTCGAGTTCGTCGATCACAATCAGCTCGCTCGGCTTCACGTTGGTATCGAAGAGCGACTCGAATGCGACGTCGAAATCGACCACGTGGCGGAGTCCGTGAATGTTGAGCGACGGAATCTCGGCCGCGAATGTGCGCCAAATGCGTGAACTGAGAGTTCCGCCCGCTGCCCATGCGACGCGATCTTCTTCCTCGCCGAGCAGGTCCTTGTCCCAAAATGTGTAGCGTCCTTCGATAAAGGGGCGAAAGCGCACTCCGCGTACGACCTGCGTTGGACGCGACGCGAGCAGTCGCACATCGGCTCGTTGGTTGTCGCGATTGGGGAGGAGCAGGTCCTCGGCGGGACGATCCTCGATCTCCCCGATCAGCGCCTGGCCATCGAACACGATCTGGGTGGTCGGCTCCATCTCTTCGACCCAGGCAAAACGCATCTCGGGGAGTCGCTCGATGACCGTGCGGTAGTCGACGACTTGGCGCTGATACAGCATCGAGACTTGTCCAGCACCGCTGACCGGGTGGCGCAGGAAGATGACGTTCTCAGGGGTCTTTTCCCCCCGCGCCTCTTCCTCGAAGAACTCGTCGAGAAAGTTGGAGTCGGACTCGGACGCGTACTCGAAATCGATCCACGTGCCGGATTGCAATCGAAGTCGTTGGTGAAAGCGACTGCGATAGCGATTGGAAACGGTGGGCTGCGTCGTATTGCGATCCAACCCCAGATCATCGATCGCCCACCACTGCCCGGTGCCGAACAACTCGACGCGGCCATCGGGACTGGTCGACCAACGCAGGGGATCGCGCCCCCACTCGAGGTCGGCGCCATAGCCGGTTCCCCGCTCGGAGAGGTAGTCGAGACGCAGGCCGAGATCCATTTCGCGAGAGAGAGCGCTGGGTAGGAGCAAGTTACCGTTCCACAGCGTGTCCACCCGGTTTCCGAACTTGCCGGAGCTCGAATAGGACACGGAACGCAGCGGAATGTAGCGCCCCCACCGACTGTCCCAGATCACTCCGGGGAGGAGTGGGATCGAGACCGGTCCCGCCCGCAGCGATACGGAATCGAGTTCGAACAGCCAGCCACCCGGATCATCTTCGCCTGGGAATGACCGCACTTCCTTGCGCGCATCCGCTTGTCCACTCTTTGCCTCGAGGGCCCAGTGAGGATGACCAAACTCGCACGTCGTAAACTCGATCCCCTCCCCCCGGATCTTCTCGAAGTCCTCGATGGTCAATTCGCGAGCAGCGAAGACGATGGTGGTCGCGCTCTCGACTCGATCCTCACCAACCGGGACCTCGCTCGCTTCGCCGAACGATTCGAGGATGTCTCGCGAGCGTTGGGGATTGTGGGTCGCGTTTTGTCGGAGCCGCTCGATGAGTTTCTGATCGATCCGCAAACGCATCTCGGTGAAGACCGCGCGCTTCGTGTCGACGTCAAAGAAAAACGTCTCGGCTCGGAACGACTGGTCCCCCCGGACGAGGAGAATGTTCCCGGTGGCGAGCACGCGGGGGTGGAGGGGGCGGTTCTCCTCGTCGAATCCGGCGATGAAGATTCCGACCATATCTGCGTGGAGCTCGAATCCGGGGCCGCTGATGAGGACGTTGCCGAGCATCGCGGCATACGCCGAGGTCACTCCTTCGCCGGAATCCTCGGTGTCAAATTCAAGGAATTCGAAATCGGACTCGAGACGTTCAATCTCTTCGTCACCAAAAATAGCGGCTTCTTGCAGCGCCGCTCGGGTGCGGAATTTCCGTTGATCCGGATCTTGCGCCTCGAGGTTCGTGACTCCCAGGAGCCCCCCGATCGCAAACGCAACCCAGCTGAACAGGAGTGCCCGAAAGACTGCCCTTCTCGGCCGCGGCGTCACGAGACGAACGGCCGTAGTGAGCTGCCGAGGCAGGATGGAAGAGGGTGCGGAGACCGGTGACAAGAGTGACCCCTCAGACGGTAGCGCCCCATCCTCTTCTCTCGAGCGCGAGCGGGCGCAGGAAGAGGCTGTGGACCCGGATCTCGGTGAGGGCAGGACCGGAGGATCGGACCGAAAGGCGTATTCCCCTCACGCCGACGGAGTGGGGTCAATGCATCAACCCCGAGCGGCGCATGGTACGGAGGTCAGAGGGGAAGTCAACGCGACGAGAACAGGGAACCGGAGGATCGTGGCGAGGAAACGGGGGGACTCCAGAACGAAACACGGGGAGCGCCACCGAAATAGGTGACGCTCCCCGGGTTCCCAAGCAGCCCGCTCTTCCGAAGAGGTATGGGCACTCCACCAGTCACTTGGTGGCCCCAGGCCTACTTGGTTCGCTGGGCGCGGACATTCACCTCGATCAAGAAGTTGATGAGAACATTCTCGAGGGTCGCCTCATTGTGAGAAGAGCTCTGTTTTCCGAAGTGTGAGAGCACGTGGAGCACTCGCCCCTTCTTTACCGGGAAAGTCACGGCCACCGCGTCATCCCCCCCGGTTTGCTTCCCGAGTTCAGGACTGACAATCAGCACTTCCACCTTCTTCGAGCGAATGTTGAGGCTCGGACTGTCCTTGTCGATCTTCCACTCATGGCGAATCAGCTCGATGTCGGGCTCGACGATCACTTCCGGCCCAGGTTCGTCTGGGCCGCGCGGCGCGACACCGGTGCGACCGCCACTGACGACGATGTCATTCTCGTCATCCTCGACCGTAGGGTCGTACTTCGGAGCGTCGTCGTCTACCTCTTCTTCCTCTTCGTCGTAGGTCCAATCGATCTTCGGTGGAGGGACGAAGACACCACGGAGGAATGAGTGGGCTGTGAAGCCGCGCGAGGGGCGGATCCCCACGTTGAACCCTTCGAGCCCAGATCCCTTTGCGATGAACTTGCTCCAGAGGGGCTCGAGCAGTTCCACCAACACCCAATCTTCGGTAAAGAGGAAGCCACCCGCCTCGGTCCACGTCTCGAGCTTCTTGATGCCTTGGGGACCGAGTATGCACTGCTGGGGATCGTGCGCACCCGGGCCGACGCACTTGTTGGCTCGCTTCCCCTCCACGTACGCTCCCCCGTTGTTGTGATCGGGATTCTGGCAGAGCTCGTTGATCTGCGCACAGTTGATGAAGATTGCCGCGTACTGCCTCAGGCTGAACTTCTTGTCCTCGAGGCGGGGTCTCTCGACGACGTCGTGAGGAATCTTGAGTTTGGAGAGCATGTCCTCGATGTGGTCGAAGTTGGAGTCGCCCCCATTTCGGAACCTCTCCCCCTTGATCACCAGGACGGTCCCCTCGGGCATCTTCTCGAGCCCGATGAACTGGCGTTCACGGATCGGATCGATGGCGCGGGCGACCCCTGTCGTCGACTCTTGAGTTTCCGCCTCTTCGCGTAGGATCTTGAGACCGCGATGACGGTTCGCTGCCCACCAGCCGGTCCAGTTAGGAACGCTGTTTCCGAAGCGCTGGAGTGTCAGCGCCTCCAGAGCATAAATGAGCCGTTTCTTGACCTCGGTCTCGTCGTTCTTGCCGCCATTCTCCTTGGCGTACTCGTCTTTCAAATACGGCATCAGAATATCAACCGTGCGCCGTACTCTCGCGTTCGGAGCGAGATCGATCGCCATGAGCTGCATCCCGGAGTTGTTCGTCTCCATCATCTGACGGATCACGCGACCCAGGTACTTCGATTTGCTGCGGCGCAGGGCGTTGATCAGGTCCACGGCGACTGCATCGCGACGATTGCGCAGGATGTAGTCCCCCATCTCGGTGAACGCATCGCCATGCGTGAAACTGGCGGCGCCATCCAAGATCAGCCAATACGCATCGACAAATTCTTTGGGGAGGGTGCGGGCGGTCGTCAACAGCGCGTTGGTCGCTTCGCGGCCGGGAATGGTCCCCGCCTTCCGAAGCACCATCGCGAGTGCCGCGTCGTCGCCAGCGAGGATCGCTTGACGGATCTTGGTTTTGATCTCCTTCCCGCCCGGCGCTTTTGACTCATCGTCAGCGGCGAGGAGGGCGACCTTCGAGACCCCGAGTCCTCCCGCCGCATTCAGGCACAAGAAACTGAGGCACAAGAGGGGATGGATCAGAGCGACCCGGCGGACGCGCCGAGAGCCCGAAAGGACCCGGACTCGAGGGCCAGACCGTGACGGGGGGCTCGAACTCATCTCGTCTCCATTCTCGCTTCGGAACTGTCGGAACTACCGGGGAGGAGCGATCCCCAGGAAGTGTAGCCGTACGGGGAGGGCCCGTTCTCTGTCCGGGCCCTTCTGTGTGAGGCCCCTTCCATACGAGGAAGAAGTCCTGGGCGATGGCCCCAGGGAGAACATCGTCGTCCCACGACCCCACCGCCTCCCCATAGTTGTTTCGGGATGAACAGCAAGGTCCCTGAGCTGCACCTGAGGCCAGCTGGCAAGATTCTACCCGATCGGGGTGGAGATTCCCTCTCAGAGAACTGCCGATAGGGGCTCTCTGGCGTTCCTGCCTCGAACTGGAGGACGCCGGAAAACTTGGGTAGAGCCGGGAAGGAACCACATCGCACTGGGACTCACACCGTGCGATCCGGAATCAAGAATCGTGGGGCGGAGCGCCGGCTTGGCACTCCACCCCACGAGAAGGTCTCTCACGTTCAGCCGCGGAGGAGCTCAGGGAGCCTGATCGAGAAGACGACGGACCATGTTCTTGATCAAGTTCTCATCGCGATAGGTCGGGTCCATTTTGTACCACGCCACTTTTCCATCGCGGCCGACGACGACCAGAGTTCCGCCACCCACCGACGCTTGGTACTTCTTGTAGTTCGGCCACCCTTTTTCGCTCTCGAGGCCGATCGGGAAGGTCAGTTCCAGACGATTCCGCTGCGCCGAGAGCCGGCCGATTTGCGACGGGAGATCGGAAAAGCCCTTCGGGTCGGAGATCCAACCCACACGCAGGCCTTCGTGCCAGTGGTCGACGTAGAGCTTCTGGGAAATCGTCAAGAACTCGTCGTATCTCGCGTTCTCATACGGGGCGAAGATCAGAACGACAACATTCCCATTTTCCGCGACGGGATCGATGGGCAGGTCATCGAGCCAGGTCGTGATGTCGTAGGAAGGCGTTGGGTTTCCGACGAAGGTCAAGTAGGCATTGTGCACCTTGTCGGTGCGGCCCAAGAAAACCTGGGAGCGCGGATCGATCGCGTTTTTCGCCTGAAGGTCCATCAGCTTCTCGAGCGCGTCGGCGAAGGCGAGGCGCGCCGCTTCAAAATCGCCGAGATAGCCGTGGAGGAAGCCGATCATGAAGCCGCTCTCATCGGAGTAACGACGGAACGACTGGCGCGCAACGGAGGGGAAGATGTACGTCTCATCCCCGACGATCACCGGGCGACCCGCGGCGGCATCGGCGAGGAATCCTGCGGACTGGAGCCACCACACCAGCGCCTCTTGTGCACGACCCCCTTCGAGGAGGGCCTTCGCCTTCAACTGGTAGACGTGCGGGACCAGAAGGTCACGGGGATACTCGCGGAGGAATCGATCTGCGATCCGTACGGCCATGTCGTAGTTGCGAGAGGTGAGATACGAATTGAGCAGAGCGAGAAGGTTCTCGGAGTTCTTCGGTGAGTTCGGGTACTTGGCGAGGACCTCTTTGTAGGATTCGATCGCCTTGTCGAAGCGCTGGCCGAACCACGATGCCTGACCTTGCAGAGTCAGAAGCTCCTCATGGACCCTCCCCTCGGGATTGAGGTGGATCGCCTCGTCGATCAAGGTCAGAACCATGTCCCAGTACTGTGCGCGCACCTGCATCATTTGCGGCATCTGCATCGTAGTACCGTTTTGGGATTTGTAACGATCGTTCACCGCGACGAAGTAGCGAGTGTTGTTGATGACCCACAGCTTGCAAACGGCAGGAAGTACGGTCTTCCGTCCCTCGCCGCTCGGAAAGCGCTTCAGGTAGCTATCGGAGAGAGCCAAGGTGGTGTCCACGAGTCCGTGGAGTTGTTCGATCGTCATCGTCGCGGGCTTGCGAAGATCCTCGGGGAGCATTTTGTGCAGCGCGAGGATCTTGGGGACCATGTCCGCTTCGCTCGCCGTCTGGATGAACTCGTCCGAAACCTGCGGCACTTCGAACGGCCCGCGCTCGGATTCCTCCGGAGCCGGGACGTTGACCTTCGGCGGAGCGGGGGTGGGCTCCACGACTTGAGCCGTCGCACAGCTCGTCAAAATGAGTGCTTGCCCGAAGCTGAAGAGAGCGCACAAGAGTCCGAAGATTCGTAGGCTGCCCAAGATCCGGCTCTGATCAGTCTGCTGTATCTGAGCTGTCATTTGCGGGGCTTTCATTTGCACTATCCTCGTTCGCATCGTCGAGGTCCCTTTCCGATGATTCATCACTTCTCCTCCGGCAAGAATCGGGTCCGGTTTCGATCCGCCCCGTCCGCGTTCCCGCGTTCCCGTCCCCGACACCCTCCCAGAGGCCGACGCCCGAAAGGAAGTGTTGGAACCGCTCCACAGTATAGCTGTGGACGGGAGAAAGAACGAAGTCCGGTGCAGTAGAGGGAATCCGCCCCCAGCCCGGGGAGGAGCATTGCTCGGACATTCGGCGCCTTCCAGCCCGAAGGAACCGCATCCGCGACCATTCAAGGCAGAGGGATCCGCCTGGAGCCAGAATTCGGAACCGGATCGCAAGATGGGCCAGAAGGGCGGGCGGATCGCCCCCAGGCGTTGGGGGGACTCAGGGCGCTTGGAGATCGATCGTGCGGCTGCCAGCGGCAGGGAGGAGGATCTCGATGAGCCCCTCGGGGGCGCTGCTGGTTCGTCCGGCCTGGAACCGGACGGTGTAGGTTCCCGCGGGGAGGCCCGTGAACCGATAGGCCCCGCCTTTCCGAACTCTCGCCCGACGGCTGAGCCGCCCCGCGAGAACCACGGTCCCCGACTCTTGGAGCGATCCCCCCGGACCGTAGACCCGGCCCTCGATCTTCGCCCCGCGTTCGAGCGTGACCGTCACCAGCGGCTCCGGTTGATCGAGGGAAATTGTGACTTCCTCGACCCGTTCGAGGTGATCCTCGTGAGAAAAGACCAGCTCAAATCGGCCCTCGAGGAGACCGGACAGAGAGAAGGCTCCATCTTCCGTGGTACGTCCCTGAACTTCAGAGCGACGCCGGCGAGTTGCGGCTTCCGCGTTCGGGTCATCGGGAAGTCGGAAGGCGCGCACTCGCGCACCGGACAGACCCCGACCGACCGGGTCATAGACGGTCCCGCGGACCCGACCGCCCGCGCGCAGGGCGACGACGATCTCCTCCTCGGAAGGGCGCGCGGGGAGGCGCACGTCGGTCCACGTGAACGGGACGTAGCCATCGGCGGTGATCGTGAGTTGATACTCGCCCACATCGAGTCCCTCGATGAGGAAAATCCCCTCGGCATCGGTGCGCGCCCAGCTGTTTCTTGTGCGCCGTGCCGAACGACTACCGTCGCCACTGCCGAGCTGAACCCGGGCCCGGTGGATCGGATCGCCGGTTCCCTGATCGAGAATCAACCCAGTGATCGAGTAGGCTTGACGCAGCACGATTTCCAGCGACCCATCCGACGCGAAGAGGTTCGACTCGCGGTAGCGCAGGAATCCCTCCGCCTCGACGGTAACGGTGAGTTCGCCAGGTCCCAACCGATCGATGCTGAACGCACCCGTGGGATCGCTGGTCCCCGAACGTCGCGAGGCTTGTTTCTCAGACACCGAGACCCGGGCGCGATCGATCGCGACTCGTTGCTCGTCAATGACGATGCCGACCAGACGGCGCTCCGGGCCGAGCCGAAGATCGAGACGTCGAGCTTCATCTTCTCCGAGGGTGATTTCAGGGATGACCATCGAAGCGTGTCGCGGAGCGGAAACTCGGACCTGGTAGTTCCCGGCGAGGAGACCTCCGACCTGATACTCACCGGTGCCCGAAGACCGACTCGTGCCGCGGCGGCCTCCGC
>CALEHF010000414.1 GCA_937876125.1 uncultured bacterium | reverse complement strand
GCGAAGAGACTCGGAGACCGGAGACCTGCTGCGCTCCTGGGAGCACTCCGGTTTCTCTCTCCACGCCGAGCGCGCCATCCCCGCCGGGGACGACGCGGCACTCACCTCCATCTTGGAGTACTTCGCGCGGACGGCGGTCTCCGAGCGGCGTCTCACGCGACTCGACACCGGCCTCGTTCTCTACTCATCACCTGGGTTCGTGTCTCGACAAGTTCTAGGGAGAGAATCTCTGGACGACCCGGTTTTGGACATCCGCGGACAGGACGTACGAGGAGAATTGAGTCGCAGGGTCCCGATCTTGCGCCCGGCTCGAACGGCACGCCCCGGGCGAAAGACTCGTTCCATCGATGGGTTTTCCTGGTCGCGGTGGCATGATGAGTGCCTCCGATACTGTGTCTATCACGACTCCGCTCATCCTACGGACAGCCGACACTTGAACTCGGGCAGGAGAGCGCATCGATGGTGGGGTCCACACCGCAGCTGTCGCCCGGGGCCGGGAGAGGATTGGGTGTGCTTCCGAACAACGACCCGAGCACCGCGATGGCGTCGGCGATGTTGATGTCGCCGTCGTCATTGGCATCGCAGGCGTCATCGCAGTTCGCCACCGGGATCGGGACACCCGGGGCCGGGAACAGCAGCGACAGCTCGAAGATGGCGTCAGCGATGTTCACGGAGCCATCGTTGTTACAGTCCCCCCGACGGATGAACGTCGAGGAAGCACCCGTAGAAAACGCGCCCAGATCCACAACAGTCCCATCCGGATCGAGGGGGGACAGGGGATCCCCGGCGTCGATACACGGCGAACCCGGTGACAGATGGAAGTTCGCAAGCCCCGCGTCCACGAACAGGGGATCCAAATTGATGTTCCCGGTTCCGGGGAACCCACCCTGTACATCGCTGTAGGTGACATTGGCGGCTACGGGACCGGCGAAGAAGACCTCGCTCGTGCCGCTGTTGTCCCAAAAGATGTTGTTTCTCACCACCGGTGCCCCGCCGTTAGCCCAGAAGCCAGCGCCAGCGGCGGCTTCGTTCCCGACAAAAGTGTTGTTCTCGACCAGGGGGCTAGAATCGGTGCAGGCCAACCCACCCCCGCTCCCGAGGGCGGTGTTGTCGAAGAACAGATTGTGTCGAATCACGGGCGCACCGTTGATGATGAGCATCCCCCCACCACTCCCCATCCCTGCGAGGACACCGACTCCCACCGATTGATTCTGGGTGATGACGTTCCCGATGATGGTCGGAGATGCCCCCGCGATGTGAATTCCACCGCCGAAGATGTCACAGCCGGCAATGCCGCAGATGTCGGTCGTCACACCGAGCCGGATCGTGAAGCCCTCGAGCACCGAGCCTAAAGATTCGCCGCTGTCGAAGGTGACCACTGGCCCCGTCCCCGCGGATTCGATCACGGTGGTCTCTGGGCCAGCGCTACTGCGAACCACAATCGACTTACCCCCAAAATTGATGTTCTCGGTGTACACCCCGACGGCAACCACGACTTCATCCCCGGCCGTTGCGGAGGCGATCGCTGAGCTGATCGTCGGGAAGTCTGCCGGAACGTTGATCGTGGCTGCAGCGACAGTAGCCACTCCATGGAAGACACAGAAAGCGGCCGATAGAGCGATCAGTTTCATGGAACACCTCTTTCCCCTGCTGTGAAGTCTGATTTGAACACGCGCAATGCTACAGGGTAAGTAGCGAGGATGTTGTCGCTGGAGGTTCCGAGAGCCGGCATAGATCGTCTCGTGAATGTGCGTCTTCTCCCCGGCCAGAATCGGCATCAGACTCGGGGTCAAGACGGTTTCGTGCGTCTTCTCCCCGGCGAGATCGCAGAAACGGGACCTGGGCCCCTCGCCGAACCGGATCTCGCACCTGGCAGAGCTTCTTCGTATTCTGTCGTCATGAAAACCAAAATCCTCTACGCCGTCCTCGCGTTGTCGACCTCGGCAGTGTGCTTTGCCGACGAGAACTGGATCGATCTTCTTCCCGCCGACTCCCTCGAGGAGTGGACCGGGGATCGCGCTCTCTGGCGTCTCGACGATGGAGTGCTCATCGGAGAGGCGCTGGACGGAGCGCCGATCCTCCGAACGACGTACATGTTCCACTCGCTCGTCGCTCTGGACTTCGTCCTCGAGGCGGAGATTCGTCTGAGTGGCGGCAATTCGGGGATTCAGTATCGAAGCGCAGTCTCTGCGGACGGCACCGCAGTCGGTTACCAAGCCGACCTCGACGCGACCAACGAGTACTCGGGGATCCTCTACGAGCAGGGAGGTCGCGGAATCCTTGGGCGGCGGGGGGTGATCACGCACGCCGATGCGAGCGGCGGAACGAGCGTCGCTCCCTTGGGGATCGACGGCGCGGCGGCGACCGCCCACCGACCTGGCGAGTGGACTCGCTATCGCGTCATCGCAGTCGGCGACTACGTCCGACACGAGATCAATGGCATCCCCACGTGCGAAGTCGTCGACGCGTCCACGAGTGCGCTGCGCCGGGGGCGATTTGCGATCCAACTCCACCAGGGGGATCCGATGAAGGTCGAGGTTCGCGCACTGCGCGTGCGGCTCCTCGAGCCGAGGGTGGAACCGATCGAGCCCGCTGCGTTCGAGGCCGAAAACCGAGCACCGTTGACGCCACTCCCGACTCCTCCACCCACCGTACTCGCGCCGACTCCAGACTCATCAGGTGACCCCGCTTCCCCCCACTGGATCTGGAGCAGCGCGACACCGAAGGACGCCGAGCGTGTGATCTTCGGCGTGACCGTGCACCTCCCGAAACCCGTGCGCGCGGTTCGGGGAGTCGTCACGGCGGACAATCTCTTCCAACTCTCCCTCGGGGGCACCAGGGTCGCTGAGGGAAGCGATTGGTCGACTCCGGCCTCGATCGAACTCGGGGGTCTTCCCGAAGGACCGATCGAGCTGCGTGCCGACGTCGAAAACGAAGGTGGCCCCGCAGGGTTCGCCCTCCGCCTCACGTTCGAGTACTCAGACGGAAGTTCGGCGACCCTCGTCACGGACGGGCGTTGGAACGCACTGGCGGGTGAGACCTGGGCCGCGGTCCACGACTTTGGCGTCGTCGCGGAGGACACCCCACCTTGGGGTGACGTGTTCAGAGAGCGCATCGCCGCCGATCCCGCAGCTTGGGAGCTCCCCCCCGGGTTCACTGCCGAACTCCTCCACTCCGCGCGACCGGGGGAGGGAAGCTGGGCAGCGTTCGCGATCGAAGCGCCGGGCCGCTTCATCATCTCCCCCGAGTCCGGCGCACTGCTCCGAGTCATCCTCCCCGAGCAACCGAGCGACCCGGTGGTCACCGAACCGATCGCCGAGGGGATCGGCAATGCTCAGGGGCTCTGCTTTGCGCACAGCGCACTGTTCGTCCACGTCACCGACACTCCCGAACGCGGCGGGGGTCTCTGGCGACTGGAAGATTCCGATCAAGACGGCTTCTACGAATCGAAACAGCAACTGGGAAGTTACGGCGTGCGCAACGAGCACGGGGCGCACGGGATCGCCCTGGGTCGGGATGGTTGGCTCTACCTCGCCATCGGCAATCACGTCCCTACGCCTGTCGAGTTCTCCCCCACGGACCCATACCGCAATTTCAAGGAAGACATCCTCTTGCCTCGCATCGAGGACCCGAACGGGCACGCCCAAGGACTGCGCGCGCCGGCGGGTCAGATCGTGCGGGTCCGCCCCGATGGCACGAGCTGGGAGCGGGTCGCGGGAGGATTCCGAAACGCATACGACCTCGCCTTTCACCACGACGACGAACTCTTCACCTACGACGCGGACATGGAGTGGGATATCGGCGCGCCGTGGTACCGCGCTCCGCGGGTCATCCACGTGACCTCTGGAGAGGAGATCGGCTGGCGCAGCGGCACCGGGAAGTGGCCCGACGGTATTCCTGACGCGGTCCCTCCCGTCGTCGAAACCGACCTCTCCTCCCCCACCGGTGTCGCGTCGGGCCTCGGGGGCAACTTCCCGGGGCGCTGGGGGCAGGCGCTGTTCATCGGGGATTGGGCGTTCGGGCGCATTCTCGCAGTTCACCTTCAAGAAGATGGCGCGAGTTGGCGGGGCGCGGTCGAGCCTTTCTGCCGCGGCACTCCGATGAACGTGACCGACCTCGCGTTCGGGCCGGACGGGGCGCTCTACCTCACCACCGGCGGACGGGGAACCCAGAGCGGTCTCTACCGCATTCGGGCCGCGGACCGGGAACTCGCGGGGAAAGGGAAATCCCCCGCGGCACTCGACGAGGGAGGAAACGCGGCGCGGTTGCGTCGACGCTCTCTCGAGGCTCTGCACCGCGTGACCGATCCCACCCGCCTCGACGAAGTTTGGGCATGCCTCGGGGACTCCGATCGCGCCATCCGTGACGCGGCGCGGATCGCGCTCGAGCGGATGCCAGTCGAGCTGTGGCGGGAGCGAGTCAACCACCACGCTCTGGCCCCGGAGAATCCCGCTCGGCTCCGCACGGCGTTCCTCGCGCTCGCCCGGGTCGGCGATGACCTCGACCGTGAGAGCATCGCGGATCATCTCATGCATCTCCCTCGACCCTCCTCCGCCGAGGTCGAGCGCATTGAGTTACGCACGGCAGCATTGCTCGTCGCGCGCAGCCGAGAGATCACGTCCCGACTCCGTACACCACTCTTGATTCGATTTGACTCGAACTTCCCCAAGGGTGATTTCTCGCGCGATCGGCTCGCCGCAGAATTGCTCGCGAGGTTGGCGGCTCCTCACCTGCTCGAGCGACTTCTCGGGGCATGGGAACAGACCGATCGCCCCGCCGAGTGGCTCCACTACGCAGCCATCATTCGCATCGTCGAGGAGGCGTGGACTCCGGAGCTGCGCTTACGGCTCGCTTCTCAGTTGGAGCGACTCGGCGGCCACGAAGGGGGGCACAGTCTGCGCGGATACGTGACCCAGATCTCAGCCGCAGTGCGAGAACGCGCAGGAGCCCCCGCCGCACCCCCCGCCCCAGCGGTCGAGATCACGATCCCACCGCGGGTCAACGAGTGGAGCGAGGCGAAGCTCGTCGCACTCGCAAACTCGCCCGCCCGCACGGACGACTCCGAGCGCGCGAAGCGTGCCTTCGAGAAGGCGCTCTGCTCCCACTGCCATCGTCGCCAAGGGAAATGGGGCGGGATCGGACCCGACCTGACCGGGAGTGCCGGGCGTTACACCGCAGCGGATCTGGTGCGTGCCATCATCGACCCGTCCCGCGACATCTCGACCCAGTACGAGTGGACCGAGATCGAGACCGAAGACGATCTCGTGCTGGGGCGACTGATCGGAGAGAACGCCCGCCACTTCGAACTCAATACCAATGCCTTCGGCTATGAGCGCACCACGATGGAAAAGGAGCGGGTTGTCAGACGGGAACCGAGCCCCATCTCTCCGATGCCGCCCGGGTTGCTGGACGCTCTCACCGACGTGGAGGCGGGGGCGCTGCTCCGTTGGCTCCGGGAAAAGGACGGCCGCTGATCTAGTGTGGGGCTCGGCACCACACGGGCGCCTCACTGTCGTAGCATGGGCAGCCACTCTGGCCGGGAGGGGTACCCTGATGCATCGTCCTTGGGCACACGCGCTTCGTCTCATGATCTTCTCGAGTGCAGGCTGGCTCGCCGGCTGCGCGGGGGTCCCCACCGACCCCACCGCCGCCGACACGCTCCGCTGGTGGCGCGGGAACACCCACACGCACAGTTACTGGAGTGACGGCAACGCTTGCCCCGAAGCCATCGCGGCCCGCTACCGCGACCTCGGCTACGACTTCCTGGTGCTCTCCGATCACAACATTCTCTCCCGAGGAGAGCGTTGGTTTCCCATCTCGGAGACCGGCTCTCGCCCCCTCCGCGACACCCACGTCGAAGCACTGCGGCAGAGATTCGGGGACGACTGGGTCGAGGTGCGCACTTCTGCCGCAGGGAAGCGCGAGCTTCGCCTGAAGACTCTCGAGGAAGTGCGCTCGGTCCTCGAGGAGCCGGGTCGGTTCATTCTGATCGAGGGGGAAGAAATCACCGATCGCTTCGGGAAGTCTGAAGTGCACATCAACGGGCTCAATCTGGAAGAGGTCATTCCGCCGCAACACGGCGATTCGCTCCGCGACACGATTCAGCGCAACATCGATGCGGTGATCGAACAGGGGCGCAGGCTCGGGCGTCCCGTGCTCGCCCACCTGAACCACCCCAACTTCCAGTGGTCGCTGACTCCTCTCGACGTGGCTCACATCCGTGGCGAGCGATTTTTTGAGGTCTACAACGGGCATCGAGGCGTGGAGAACCACGGCGATGAGACCCGACCGGGCACCGAGAACATGTGGGACATCGCCCTGACCGTCCGACTGACCGAGCTCGACCTGCCTCCCCTGTTCGGCCTCGCGACCGACGATGCACATAACCACCACGCACCGGATCAAGTATCGATCCCCGGGCGCGGTTGGGTCATGGTCGAGAGCGCGACCCTCACGCCGGATTCGATCATCCAGGCGATGCGGGCGGGGGCGTTCTACTCCTCGACGGGGGTTGTGCTCGAAGAGGTGCTCCGCGATGGGAACGGCATTCGACTGAAGATCCGCGGCGAACCCGGAATTTCCTATGAGACCCGATTCGTCGGGTCCCGCCGGTGGGATGCCGAAAAAGAGGGCGTCACTCCAGCGGTGGGAGAACTCTTCGCCCGCAGCCAGAGTCTGACTCCAAAATACAAGTTTCGAGGAGATGAGCTGTATGTGCGAGCCGTCGTCATCTCGAGCCGAATGCACCCAGATCCGTACGCCGCGGGAGACTTCGAGTCCGCGTGGATACAGCCGGTGGTGCCCGCGCCCAGTCCGGCGGCTCCGACGGCCCGGTGAGTCAGCCGCTCGGCACACGAAGAAAGCCGGGGAGCTCCCTTGAGCCCCCCGGCTTTGGAACGTCAGGCGACGTTCACTTGATCACGCTTCGCGCCCCTAAGGAACGCAGGGCGGGAAAGCATCGCAAGTGAGCAAGCCCCCCGGGGTGGGATCCACGCCGCAAGTGACCGGCGCGGGGAGAACCGGAGGCCCACTCGGACCCGGGAACAGAATCCCCAGGATGAAGATCGCATCCGCGATATTCAACGCGTTGTCGTCGTTCGCGTCGCAAGCCATCGCGCACAGCGGAATGTTCGGACCATTCGGGCCCGGGAAGAGGATCCCGAGCGCGAAGATCGCGTCCGCAATGTTCGTCGCAGCGTCTGCGTTACAGTTCGCACGCACGAACTGGTCACCCACCGGCGGGGCAACCCCGCCGATCAGTCCGAGGTAGGCCGCGGCCAAGGCATCTTGGTCGCCACCGAAGCCACCGAACTCCCAGCTCGAGACGATCGAGTTCGCACCCGAAGTGTGTTCGGCGTAGATCGCGGTGACGTATGCGCCACCCGCTTGGGTCCACATCGACTCGGCGAGCGAAACGTCGAGATCCGCAGTGGCGAGGGTCAACTGGTCGGTCCAGTCGTTTCCGGCTTGGTCCTGGTTGTACACAATACCCGGCGCAAACGCGGTGAGGTCCGCAACGGTGTTCCCCGTCACCGGATTCATCGCCGTGAAGGTGTCGTCACCATCGAGCGCGGTGGAGACACCATCACGCGTGTCGAAGCCGGTCACGGTGTGAATGAAGCCCCAGTGGTCACCCCCCTCGAAGTAGATCCCGGTTCCGCCCGCATTCAGCGTGGCGAGCAGGTCGCCTTCGGCAACCGTGATCCGGTAATCGTTCGGGAACGTTCCGAGACAGAGCCAGATCCGCGCCGGGATGCTGAAGTCGAGTCCCGCGGCATCGAAGTCGGCGGTGGACACAGTAAAGACGGCCGATCCTGCATTCGTCAGGGCGAGCGCGAGCGCTGCACCACTGTCGATCGCACCGAGGTTACCACCGTCGAGGATTCCCTCGTTCTTGATGATCACATCGGTGGTTCCCGCAGGAATCGGAGCATTGACGGTCGCGCTGCAGGTGGCAGCAGAACCGGCGACACCAGAGAGCGCACAGATCCAGGTCACGTTGTAGTTGTTGAGACCGGGGGTCGGGGCCGCGACGATGAACGAGGACGAGCCCGCCGGCGTGGTGCCGACCGAAACGCCGTTCTCGAAGATCTCGTAGCCAGCGGTCGCCTGGATGTTGTCGGTCCAAGACACGGTCACGGTGCCGGCACCCGCGTCAGCGACGCAGGTCGCCACGCCGAGGTTGCCGCAATCTTGGGTGACCTGGAAGAGGTACTCGCCGGTCGAGATCGTGGCACCGAAGTGCGACACCCTCGCGAGGACCGACTGACCGCTCACCATGGCGAGCGAGACGACCGAGTCGCGGAGGATACCGGTGTCGGCTCCAGAACACGTCGGGGCACCATTGTCGTCGTTACAAGCGAGTTGGAGGCCCCCACAGACGTCGTTCAGGGCCAACACTGTGTCCATTCCGAGGTCCTGGCCGCCACCGAAGCCGTCGTGGGTGCCACAGGTGGAGAAGACGTACGTGCCATCCGCCGGAGCGGTGAACTCGTACCAGGCGTCCGGGTTCGCGGCGCTCGCGCCACAGGCCGCGGTGCCGTCGTTGGTCGCGGCGATGAGGTTACCCGTGACCTGGACCCCGAGGGTCGCAATCTCGGCGTTGGCGCAGTTGTCATTGGCCGGTCCACCGATGCCGACCGCGCAGCACGCCTGGACCGAAGTGCCCGCGCCGAAGACGGACTCGACGCAGACCTGGATGACGCCGACGAAGCCCGCCCCGTACGTCACCGGCCAAGTAGTGTCACCCGCGAGAACGGTTGCCACAAAGACGCCGTCCACATAGACATTCTGAGAATCGAGACCGGGTCCCGCCACCGTGGGGCTCCAGGTCGCGGTCACGGTGTCGACGCCGTTGTCGGCGCAGAGCATCGCGGTCGGCGGTTGCACGATGCAGGGGCCGGCGCCGGTGCAGTCCGGGTCGTCACAATCGATCAGACCGTCGAGGTCGTCATCGAGACCGTCGTCGCAGACCGACTCGATAAATTCGATGTTGAGCGCAGAGTCACCGGTCGAACCGTTCCAGCCTCCGACTTGAACGAGAATCGGAGTCCCGCTGATCACCGGGGTGATCACCCTCGACATGAACGGGTTGGCACTCGCGGCCGAAGCGCAGGTGTCATCATCGCACGCCAGGCCGATGTCGCCCGGGAGCGGACAACCGAGAGAACCGTCGTAGATGATCAGGGTCGTGTCGACCAGAGAACCCGCCGAACCGCAGGTGTTGATCGAAACGGTTCCAGTGGTGGTCGGAGTAAACATGAACCAGACGTCGCCAGTCATGTTCGCGTCGCAGGCGGTCGAGCCATCAAGGTTCGCGATGATGTTCTGGAACGTGAAAGTGCCCGCCCCGACCGCGGTCGCATTGACGCAATCATCGTTGGGAGGAGCGACGGCGCACGCCAAATCGAGGGCGCAGTCCACGTCGAGGCAGTCGATGTCACCGTCGAGATCGTTGTCGATGAAATCGGCGCAGTTGAGCGATTCGTCGCACGGAATCGCGCAATCGGGGTCTGCACAGTCCGCCAGACCGTCCAAATCGTTGTCGACCCCGTCGGAGCAGAACAGCTCCAGAATCTCGATATCACAAGTGACCGACCAGGTCTGCGTTCCGCAGTCACCGATCACTTCGTAACTGTTCAGTCCAGCGGGGGCACCCACGTCGAGGTAGGAGGTCGCGGTCCCCGGAAGGGCGGTGATAGGAATCCCGTTGCGAACAATGCTGATTCCCGAGGCGTATCCCCCGACCTGGAAGGTGGTCCAGTCCAATGTCACATCGTTGGACGTGAGAGTGCACCCCAGAGTGTCGAAGGGGAGGCAACCGCCACAACCGCCGGTGCAATCGACGGAAACATCGTCGTAATAGAAAGTACCGCCTGCGGCGTTGTAAAGATCGATCGCTTGCAGTCGAGGAACCCCGACCCCGATCGCCCACGTGTTCCCCGTCATGATGGCAATCCCATCGTAGAACGCGGAGTAAGTGTTGGCCGTCAGGTCGACCTCGACCGATACATTGACCCAGGTGTCGTACTGAATCGGCTGGGGAGTCGCCGCTGCCGTTGGGGCGGAACTTCCCCCCAGGTCGGTCACGACTCCGGTAAGGTCACTGATCAAAATCTGGGCGGACCAGTTGTATCCGACTCCGGAAGCGTCGTAGGTGTTCAACAGGATGTAGTAATACTGTCCCGACTGCCCCGAGGGTGTGTACACCTGAGAGGTCAGCGTGAACGAGCCTTGGTTGATCCCGTTGAAGCGCCGCACGATGTCATCGTTTGGCTGGAGCTCGAGAGAATTGGGAAGTGTGTTCGCGAAAAGGTTCGACACCTCCGCATCGACCCCCGGGTTGTTGTCCCAGGTTTCCCAATCACCCTGGCCGGCAATCGACGATCCGGCGGAGTAACTGTCGAAATTGTCGGAACTGAGCTGCGCAAAGAGGCTCGGAGACACGAGCACGAGCGCCCAAACGAGAACGAGTCTACGCGGATCCATAGACGTTTCCCTTCCACTGAGGCCGTTTGCG
>CALEHF010000413.1 GCA_937876125.1 uncultured bacterium | reverse complement strand
CCGTGTCGGGGAGGGGGACGAGCTTCACGGTGTACCTGCCCCACGTGGAGGTCACCCCGCCAGCGAAGGTTCGGGTCTCACGCCCACCTGCGGAGCCGGTCGCGTTCTCTCCGCGCAAAGTGCTCGTGGTTGATGACGAGGACGGGGTGCGGGAGAGCCTCGCCCGGTTGCTCACCAGTCGTGGCCACGAGGTCCAGACAGCGGCGAGTGGGCAAGAGGGCATCGACTGCTTGGAGGCACGCGCTGACGAGATCGACCTCGCGGTGCTCGACATGAAGATGCCAGGTCTCGACGGTCTCGAGACGTTCACTGCGATGCGAAAGCTTCAGCCCAATTTGCGTGCGGTGATCATCAGCGGCTATTCCGCAGATGAGGTCGGTGAGCTTCCCGAAGGATTGATCGGCTACTTCCAGAAGCCGTTTCCCACGGAACAGTTCCTCGCGATCGTCGGCGATGCGACGAAATCCAACGGCGCGGAGTGACGGCGAGGCGCTCAGTTTCCTCGAACTTCAAGGCTGTGCCGCCAGACCGCCTTCCATTTTTCCAGGTAGTCGCCCCGCCTCCGAGGGTGGATTTTTTCGATCCACGCCTCGATCTCTGGAATCGGTCCGACGCGCGTCGCTCCGGCGAGAGCCATCACCCCGTCTTCGAGCGCTTGACCCTCGAGCGTGATCGGAATCGCGAACAAACTCTCGATCGTGGCGATCACCTTCGGATCCGGATTCACCCCATCGTGGACGAGCGCACCCCCCTCGATCAACCCACGCAGAGCGCGGGCGAGACGTGGCCGCCGCTGGCTCTCGGCAGGCTCCTTGATTTGCCTCTGAAGCGCGTCGCGAACCGCCCCGACCGCCTCGAATCCGAAGTGGGCGACGAGTGACGCGAGCGCCTCCTCGCCCACGTCGTCATCGGCGAGCGCCGCGACGTGGGCCGCGATCAACTCCGCGAGCGCGCTGCCGGCACCTCCCTGGGGATCAGCGACCGCGGCCGCCCAGCCGAGCGCGACCTGCCCGTACTCCTCGGCTTCGACGACAGGTGTGCCCTTACCGCCGAGAGTCAGAGAAGCACTGGCGAACGTGTGAGTCACGTGACCGCCGGCTCGAATCGAGACCTCGCCGCGGTGCGCATGGACCGTGAACATCGAGTTGTTCTCGACGATAGAGAACGAGCCCCGGCCCCTGATCTCGAGACCGCCGTGTACCGACCCCAGCCAGATCGACTCCGGGGTGCTGGACCCTTTCGAGTCTCCGCGCACCCAGACCGACCCATGAAGGAGCGAAGCGATCCCGCCGTCGAGGCTGGCCATCGAACCCGGGGCAAGATACACCGGGACGCCGTGGGGAGTGCGGAGCAGGACGCCGGAGTCGTTTTGGGTCACCAGCTCACCGTCGACGTCGAACACCGTCTGCGCGTGGATGAGAATCTTCTTCGGGACGCCCGAGGGGATCCAGATCACGGACCCGCGTTCGTTCGCCACGCGCCAGTCCCCGATCGCCGAAGGACTCGGAACCGACTCGGGAGTCGGAAGCATGCGGAACACCAGGACCATCGATGCGGCGAGGGCGAGCGCCGCGAGCCACGGCCGGGTGGGGGCGAGCCGGGTGGGCCGGTCAGGGGAAGGCGGCGAGCGTCGGACGGGTCGACTTCGCTCGAGAACCGCGGCCGCGACCGCGGCGTCACCCGCGCCGAGGGGGGTGAGAACGTGACGTAACGTGCGGTCGAGGGCGGCTTGTTCTTCGAGCGCGGCGGCGAGGGCTCGATCGGTGGCGAGCGTTGCCTCGAGTCCGAGGCGCTCGGCGGCCGTGAGTTCGCCGTCGAGGAACGCGTCGAGCACGCCGTTTACCTCGTGAGGATGACGGGGGTCTTTCATCGTGCGTCCTCCACTCCTTCGTCCCCGACCCGTTCTTCCAAGGGTGCCAGTCGTTCGCGAAGCTGGCTGCGAGCGCGCGTCAGCCGCTGGTTCACCGCGGCGGTGGTGATCCCGAGTCGCTCCCCGATCTCGGCGTACCCGAGTCGCGCGACGTAGAAGAGATGCAGTGCCTCGCGCAGCGTCTCCGACAGGGTCCCGATCGCTTGCCACAGGTCCGCGTGATCTTCGGGGGGTTCGAGGATGGGAGCGGCTGGCTCGGGAACCGCGTCGAGGTGCGCCATCGCCGGTGGCTTGCGACGGATGCGATCGACAGAGAGGTGTCGCGCGATGCCGCGGAGCCACGGTCCGAACCGATCGGGGTCGCGCAGGCTGCTCAAGCCATCGACCCCGCGCACGAGCGCCTCTTGGACCAAATCGTCGAGGTCAGAAGTGGGCCCGAGTACCGCGAGCACGCAGGCGCGCACGGAGCCTACGTGCCGGGTCACGAGGCTCGCGAGGGCAGAGCGGTCCCCCGCTTGGGCGCGAACCACGAGATCGCCGTCGCTCGAACTCAATCGCCACCGGCCCTTTCGTCCCACGAATCACAAGTCGCTCCGCCCCGGGGAACCACTACACGCGGCTCGAAAATAGAGGAAAACGGGTTCGCCCGGGGAACCGATCGTGGCCGAGTCCCGTCCCCTCCGGTGTCGTGACACCCCTAGCAGCTGCCCCGCACCTTTCGGCAAAAACGACTTTGAACTCCGCGGCTGGGGGCGTTGGACATCGCCCCGCCGCCGTGGGACCATATCCGCGATCCTTACGGTCTCTGCGTGCTCCCCGCTGCCCCCCGGGAGACCCTTTCGCCTGCCACTTCGGGGGCGTGGAAGGGGACGGATCACCACCCGGTCCTCCCGGACCCCTGACCCCGAGTCTCTTGTGGCGCCGCCCTGGGGCGCCGACCGACGACTCGACTGGAGACGCATGAGCACTCTCGCCGTGACGGCCCTCCTCGCCGCCGCCCTCCTCGGAGGGCCCGTCGACCTCTTCGACGCGCCGCTTCCCCCCACTCCGCGCGAGGGGTTTGTCGCGCTCGGAACGGTCCGGGTGCATCTCGGGCGCGGTGAAATCGAAGTTGATGGCTATTTCAATCTCAGGCGTGGCTTCATCGAGTACCTCGCGACCTCGCCGGGGATCAAGGCTCACGAGAGCCTCATCGCCCTCGACTGCGACCCCGTCGATTTGAATGCCGCCTGCCTTCTCATCGGACTCGAGCCGGGCACGCCGCCCGAGTCGGAAGTCGACCTGGGCCCGATCGCGGGACCGCGGGTGATCATGCGACTCCGCTACGCGATCCCCCAAAGCGATGGTTCCACCGTGGTGCGCGATATCCGCGCCGAGGACGTGATTCTCAATGGACCGATGGAGTGGGAGATGGCGCGCTGTGGATTCGTCTATACCGGTTCTTCTTTCATCGAAGATTACGAAGAGGAACCGACCGAGGGGGTACCGCCGTCGGTGGTGTACGCGCCCCGAGTGCGCGGCGAGCTCATCGCTCTCTCCCACCGACCGTATGCGATCTTCGACAACCCGCTCGCCCTCCCCTTCAAGGATGGCGATTACTACGCCTACGGCGATGTGCTTCCGTCGATAAACCATGACTCCGAAACCCTCGTCTCGCTGGTGATCCGATTGCCCCGTCGGGGAGAGATCGACCCCGCGGCTGTCCGCATGGAGCTGCCGAAGCGCCCAGAAGAGACCGAAGAGCCGAATCAGCCCAAAGTGGGTCACGTGGGGGTGACCGACGCCGAAGGAGGCGACAACCGATGAAGAACCGAAGCGAATGGACGGGACGAGTGACGTCCTTGGTGGCGCTACTCGCGATCTCGACCTCGATCCCCCTGGCGGGGCAGACCTACCATCCCCCTGAAGACGTGAAGAAGGAAGCGCCCGCTGCTCAGGACGGGGCCGCGAAAAACGGGGCCGCGAAAGACGGGGCTGCAAGAACGGAAGCCCCCCGCCCCGCGGTCACCGCAGGCGACATCAAGAGCGCCATCGACCGAGGCGCCAACTGGCTCGTCGACCATCAGAACCCCGACGGCAGCTTTGGACTCGTCCTTCCCGAGGGAAAGTTCATCTCCGATGCCGGCGTGACGGCGCTCGCGCTCCACGCTCTTGCGACCTGTCCACGGAAGTATCGGGAAGAGGATGGCCCGTTCATCTCGAAGGCGGTCGAGTACATCCTGTCACAGAAGCGCGAAGGTGGGGGGATCTACGAAGAGGGGCAGGGGCTCCGCAACTACAAGAGCTCGATGGCGCTCCTCGCGTTCGCTGCCCTCGACGAGGGGAGGCCGGTCAAGAAGTACGCAGACGTAGTGACGGAGTTGCGCGATTACATCGCCTCGCTGCAGTTGTCGGAAGATTCGAGCCCCGCGTACGACCCCGAGGGAAATCGTCGCGCCTATGGCGGAATCGGGTACGGGGGGGACCGTCGTCCTGACGTGTCCAACACTCAAATGGCTCTGGAAGCCCTCCAGGCCGGTGATCTGGCGGAAGACTCGGAAGTGTTCCGGCGGGTGCAGACCTTCCTCGCCCGCTGTCAGAACCGAACAGCCTCGAACGATTTTCTCGATGGATCCGAGCATCGCTCGACCGAGGACGGGGGATTCTTTTACTATCCCGGCGAGTCGAAGGCGGAGAACCACAAGAATCCCGACGGTTCGGTGAGCTACACCTCGTACGGCAGCATGACCTACGCCGCGGTGAAGTCGCTGATCTACTCCGGACTCGACAAAGACGATGCGCGGGTGAAGGCGGCGGTCGATTGGATTCGCCACAACTTCACCGTGAAAGAAAACCCCGGAATGGCGACGCCCGAGAGCCCGGCGCGCGGCCAGATGGGGGTCTTCTACTACTACGCAGTCATGGCCCGAACACTCGAAGTGCTCGGTGAACCGACTTTCGTCGACGGTGCGGGGATCTCGCACGCGTGGGCCGCGGAACTTGCGGCCGAGCTCCTGTCGCGTCAGCGACCCGATGGGACGTGGACAAACCCTGTCGATCGTTGGTGGGAGGGGGACCCCGCGCTGGTCACCGCGTATGCGGTCCAGACCCTTTCGATCTGTGTTCGCAACTTGAAGAAGGAGTGAGGCGTGCCCGAACTCGTGCCGTTCCGTGGGATCCGGTTCAGCCATGACCTGACTCCTGCCGGAGCTGAGATCTGCCCTCCGTACGATGTGATCGATCCGGAGCAGCATGCACGGCTCCTCGAGGTGCATGAACACAACGCCGTGCGTATGGTGCTGGGAGACGACCCGAAGCGTCCGCAAGGAACGCCGGGGGAGTACCGAGATCGCGGGAAGCAAGCACGCGCGTGGCTCGAGGAGGGAATCCTCGTCCGCGATGCCGCGCCGGGCTACACCCTCTATGAGTATCAGTTCACCAACATGCACGGGGATCGTTGCAGCTACCGCGGTGTGATGGGGGCGGCGAAGGCGAAGCCGTGGGGCGAAGGGGTCCTCCGTCACGAGGAGATCCGCCCCAAAGTTGTCGACGACCGCTTTTCGCTCCTCAAAGAGAGCGGCATCGATGGCGGCGTCGTGCAGCTGGTCGACGAAGGCCTCGCGCCCGCGCTCGAACCGTTCTTCCAAGCAGCGGGTGACCCCATCCTTGATGCGGATGATTTCCGCGGCGATCACCATCGCATGTGGATCGTCTCCGACCCGACCCCGGTCGAACAACTGAAAACCCTCTTCGCGCCGCGGCAGGCGATTGTCGCCGACGGTCACCATCGCTACACGACCGCGCTCCGCCTGGGAGCCGACGACCCGCGCCCCGGCGCGGGGCACGTGTTGACGGTCATCGGCGATCTCGCCCAAGAGGGCCTCCGCATCGAGCCGACCCATCGAATCTTGCGATTCGAGGGTGGGGACAAGGCGGGGATGGATCTCGTCAACCGCCTTGCGAGCCTCGATACCGACGAGGGGGAAGACTGGAGCCTCGAGCTCGCGAACGGATATCACACCGCCGGGCGAACCCCGATCGACCTCTCCTTGCCCACCTTCGCGAGTCGGATTGCCGACCTGTGGGGCGACGAGTTCGAGATCGAAAACTGGCACGACCTCGGGGCCGCGAGGGCCCGACTGGAAGAGATTGGAGCTGGCGCGCTCTTGTGTGTGTTGCCGCCGGTCTCGCGGGAAGAGTTTTGGTCGCGCTGTTCGCGTGGCGAAGTCTTCCCCCCGAAGACGACGTACTTCGAGCCGAAGATCTCCACCGGAATGGTGATCCGGCTCATCGAGGAGGAACTGTGAGCACCGCCCGCCCCCCGCGCCTTTTCATCCCCGGCCCCGTGGAGGTGGAGGACGACGTCCTCCAAGAGATGGCCGGCCCGATGATCGGCCACCGCGCTCCGGAAATCGGTGAACTGATCGGCGCGATCCGCCCGATGGCGGAAAAACTGCTCCGCACCAGCCAACCCGTGTACCTGATGACCAACTCAGGAACCGGCGCGATGGAAACGGCAGCGATCAACTGCGTCAAAAACAAAGTTCTCAGCTGCGTCAACGGAGCGTTCAGTCAGCGCTTCGCGGAGATCTGCGACTCCCACGGCTACGAAGTCGTCCGTCTCAAGGTCGAGTGGGGCAAAGCGATCCACCCGGAGATGGTCCGTGAGAAGCTGAACGAAGGCGGATTCGACGCCGTCACCTTGGTCCACAACGAAACCTCGACCGGCGTGATGAGCCCGCTCGCGGAGATCGCCAAGGTCACGAACGAATTCGATGACGTGGTGCTGTTGGTCGATGCGGTGACGAGCGCCGCGGTCGTCCCCATCGAAACAGAAAAACTGAAGATCGACGCGCTCGTCACCGGAAGCCAAAAGGGTTTGGCGATTCCGCCCGGCCTCGCACTCTCGACCTTCAGCAAAAGAGCGATGGAGCGAGCGAAAAAGAAGAAGCTGCGCGGCTCTTACTTCGATCTCTTGTCGATCCACAAGAGCTGGGAGAAGGATCAGACGCCGACGACGCCGGCGGTGCCGCAGTTCCGTGCCCTCAGAAAGCGCCTCGAGAAGATCATGGCGAACGAGGACGCGTGGTACGCTGCGCACCAGGAGAAGGCGGATCTGACGAGGAAGTGGGCGAACGATCGCTTCGCCATGTTCCCCGAGGCGGGCTACGAATCGGTCTCGCTCAGCTGCATTGAGAACACGAGGGGGATCTCGGTTGCCGATCTCAACGGATACCTGCGCGAGCACGGAGTCATGTTGAGCAATGGCTACAAGGCTCTCAAAGAGAAGACCTTCCGCATCGGCCACATGGGCGCCAACTCGATCGAGCACCATCAACAGTTGCTCGATCTGATCGACGGTTTCCTCGAGAAGTAGCGTAGGAACGCAAAAGTCACGACAAGGGAGAACCGGTGGGGGATTTGTTCGGGGGAACGATCGCAGTCTGGAGTGAGCTGGCATCATCGCAAATCGGTGTGCCGCCGCTGCTGCATCGCTTGGCGGAGTCGGAGAGTGGGGTGGCGACCGCTACCCTTCTCGCCACCGCGCTCAGTGATTTGACTCCGATGCAGAAGATCGGATTCTTCCTCGGCATGATGATCCTCGTCTACACCGTCGTCAGGATGGGCATCAAGCGCCGCATGGCGACCGCCTCGGGGCAGCCCTCTCCGCGACCGAATGTAGGGAACACCGCGAGGCGTGCGCTCTTCACGAGCTACACCGGCGGAGGCCCCGGCCGGTCGATGCAGCACGACGAAGACGACGACGACCGGCGGCCCACCGGCACGAGGCCGCTCTCGGGGGTCAGGGGCGGATCCGAGCTCGAGGCTCTCGTCGTGAACTTGAGGGAAGTCGGAAGAGAGATCGAGGCGAGACTCGACACAAAGATCCGCTTCGCGCAGAGACTTCTCGAAGAGGCGGAGATCAGCCTGACAAACTTGGAAGTCGCGAGGGCGAGAGCCGAGAACACGGCGAGAGATCCCCACGCGGCCCACCGCGCAAATCTGGCGGCGGCGGAGAGCTCGTTGGCGAGTGCGGACCCTGAGTTCTCGAGGACAACAACCGAAGACATGCGAGCACTGAGAGAAGCGCGAGAACCACGGCAAGAGACGTCGTTCTTCGCGCCGAGTGAAGATGGCGATGACCACGGCGAGGGCGACGGCGACGACGATTTCGCCGACGGCGACGGCGACGGCGACATCTCCGAGGGCGATCCGCAACTGCGAAGAGGTGAAACCCAGGCAGACGCGCTGGAGGCGATGAAGAGGGCGGAGCGCGATGTGCCCCCCAGAGGTCCGGCGACTCCGGAGACGTCGAGTCAGCAGCGGGTGAGGGAGCTTGCGGCGGAGGGGAAGGGTGCGAGGGAGATCGCGATGGCGGTGGGAAGGCCGGTCGGAGAGATCGAGTTGATCCTGGCGCTCGGTCGCGGAAGCGATTCCAGCAAATCACCTTGACCCGTCCCAGGCCCCTCTGTAACGTCCGCTCCCTTCGCAAGTACGGAATCTAACGCGGGGTAGAGCAGTTGGCAGCTCGTCGGGCTCATAACCCGGAGGTCGTCGGTTCGAGTCCGACCCCCGCTACCATGGCAGCTCCGAGGTGAAAACCTTGGAGCTGTCTCTTTGAGTGCACATGTCGCCGAATCGCTCCCGTGTACGGAGCGTTACCTGCGGGTCCGCAGCGCGGCTTTCAACACAGCCTAACCGGGTAGTCCTACCCGGTTAGTGGTTGAGAGGACGCCATGCCCCCGTCTCGCCGCTCGAATCGCATCCCATCCCCCCGTCACCACAAGGCCTCCGGCCAGAGCTTCGTCGAGCTCAGTGGCCGTCGCCGATGTCTCGGTCATCTTCGACAACTTGGTCTAGAGAAGTTTCACCAGAGAGCGGACGACAAAGGGCAGGCACCTGCTCATTGAGTGTGGTTGCAGCCGGGGAACTCCGAACAGCCGACGAAGTACCGCGTGATCCCGCCGCGCTTGCGTTCTCTCCAAATCAGTCGCCCAGGGCACTTTGGTCGCGGACAATCACCCAGAAAGGCGTTCGCGCCACCCGCCTCGAACTTGGCCTGGCAGTCGACGCAAGCGTGCGTTTCGGGAAGTGCCTGTATTCTCTCCGGCGGGATGGCACTCCCGCAAAGATCACAGACTCGGCCCAGCTGAGAGTTTTCAACGTTGGTGATCGCCAAGATCTCGTCCCCGTACATGGCTACTTTCTTCTCTCCGATTCCCGGTATCGAGAGGAGCTCATTCAGCGTCGTCGGTTTCGAGATTGCGAGTTCCCAGAGGGTGTTGTCGGACGCCACAACGTACGGAGGGACGCTGTCTCTTCGACTTCGTTCCAGCCGCCACTCTCGCAATCGGTCGAACAGCTCTTGGGTGCCCGGCGGTAGCTCGCGGGAGCGTGTCGTTTCTCGTTTGCCCGCATCCGTCGGGGCTTTCTTCGTGCGAGTGCGCTCCGGCGGAAGAAGGAGTCGAGCAGGTCGACGTCCCGTCATGACTTCAATCCCAGCGGGCGTCAGAAAGATCAAGGGGCGATCGCCAGGCAGGAAATCGACCCAGCCGGCTGCCACGCACCGCCCGAGCAGGCTCCGAATCCAGGCCACTGGGTACTCTTTCAGGACACCGAAGGTGGAGAGTTGATCGAGGCCAGACCACCGCAAGCGGTCGTCCTTGACTCCCGCCAAGAGTTTCGTTGCCACTTCGAGCCCGAACTTGCGGTGCACACGCGCAACGCCGGAGAGCGCCTTTCTCACGATCAAGGTCGTTTGCTCCTGTGAGTCTTCAGTGTCAGACAGCGCTTCACAGACGTCGCAGAACCCACAACCTCCCAGCTCTTCCGACGAGTCGCCGAAGTAGCGGAGGATCGCATCGTGGCGACACCCGCCGCCTTCGGCCCAACGCATCAGGTCACGGAATTGCTGCCACTTGTGTTCCAGGATTGCTTTCCCAGCTTCTCCAGGGACCGGGTCCTTTTCCAAGAGACGCTTCCGTCGCGGGAACTCCTGGACGGAGTATGTAAGCAGTCCCCAAGCGGGCAGCCCGTCTCGCCCGGCCCGTCCGACTTCCTGGTAGTACGCTTCGATCGAACCCGGTGGTGCGAGATGGATCACAGCGCGTACGTCCGAACGGTCGATCCCCATGCCGAAGGCATTGGTGGCGACCACGATGTCTAGATTTCCGGACATGAACGCTTGGCTGACTTGCCCTCTCTCCTCGCTCGACCTCCCGGCATGGTAGAAGTCAGCGAGCCATCCTGCGTCTGCCAACCTTGCCGATTCAGCTTCACACATTCGCCTTGTCGGTGAGTAGACGATGGCCGCGCCGCGAGCCTCATCCGGTGACCCGAGCGCCTCTCCGAGCTGAGAGTCCACGGCCTTCCGGATGCCCGCAGCGCTTGCAACTTCCAACGCACGGAGTTGAAGGTTGGGGCGTGCGAAACCCTGGACGAGTTGGGTGGTGCTGGGGTCGAGGCCGAGGCGCCCGATGATCTCGTCGCGAACCACGGGGGTCGCCGTGGCGGTGCATGCGAGGACATGCGCAAAGGGCAAGGTACTTAGAAAGTCGCGGATTTGCATGTAGTCGGGGCGGAAATCATGCCCCCACTGGGAGATACAATGCGCCTCGTCGACAGCGACGAGTGGGCATTCCACTCTCGT
>CALEHF010000412.1 GCA_937876125.1 uncultured bacterium | reverse complement strand
CCGCAGGCGCGGATCTAGGCGCAGCGGATCTAGGCGCAGCGGATCTAGGCGCAGGGGATCAACGCGCAGGGGATCTCTCGAGCGAAAGAGACGGCCCTCACTTGAGTGTGCGCAACTGGCTCACTTCTGTCACGGGAAACTGGGTGCACTGCCGACACCCCCCCGACATCTCTGACCTTTCGTCGATGGGAACATTGAGCCGCGCGACCCGAAAGTGTGCGGCAGAACCGTTTTGGAGCATTCTGGTGGGGTGCGCCGATCTCAGGAGCCACGAGTGGCCCTTCCCTTGCTTCTGGACTCGCGAGAGTGAGCGCAGAACGCGGCCAAAACTTGGTTCCACCACCTCCCCTCTCCACACGGTCACCTCTGCGTACGAGTGCCCGCCGATCACCCTCGGTACACACTCGAAACACACACCCCCTCTCACCCATCCCGATGGGGGTTTGGGTAGCGGTCCGGGCGATGCTCCCCGTGTCGCCCGGACATTTTTTGCCTCTTCCCTGCTCGAGCGACCGGATCCATCAAGAAAAATGGCGCGCCGCGCAAGTTGCGCGACGCGCCGATTTAGTATCAAAAACGCGCCTCAATCCCCATCCCCGTCGGAGACACGTCGCGCTTCGGATCAGTCGGGTTTCTTACTCGCTCTCGATCGTGAACGTGAGCGGATGGCTGCGGCTGCGCGCCAGCATGTGACTGCGCTGGACTCGAAACTCGGCCTCCTCGAGGCCGTAGGCGCGCACTAGCGCGCAATCGGACCCATGTGCCTCGAGCATCACTTCGATCGCGTGCTCGACCCCGAGCCGGTAGATACCGGTCAGGACGCGCACGACAAAATCCATCGGCGTCTGTTCGTCGTTGTGAATAATGACGCGATACCGACGCGCCAAACGCGACTCCGAAGACACTTCGCCGGTCGGCTTTGACGTCGGGTGCACGTGGGAGGGCGGTTGAGTGGATTCGCCGGGGGTTCCCGCGTTTCCCTTCTCTTGGACCGGGCCGGGACCGTGGGCCCCAATCCTCTTTGTTCGTTCCTCAATGCTCATGCTTCACATTCTTGCAGCCGAACCCGGTCGATTCCACCCGGCCCTCAATTTTTGCCGGGCGCAGTCCAAAGTGACTGGGCTGGGGTCAATGCGGCGACTGCCCCAGGCTCCCCTACGCGGCCGATCGGGTGCATCCAGGCCATTTGCACCTCTCTGATTCCAACGGCGCACAAGACCGGGATGTCAGGCGCGACGGACCTCCTCGGTCGGAATCGTGATCTCCCCGATCAAAGTGCGATGGACAGGGCACATGTCGGCGATCTGGAGGAGGCGCGCGCGCTGGGTTTCATCGAGATTGCCGTGCAACTCGATCCGGCGCGAGATCTGATCGACCTTTCCCTCGCGGGTCGTGCAGTCGAGGCAGTCCTCCGCGTGGATCTTGTCGTGCTCCAACTCGACCGTGGCCCCTTCGAACGGCCACCCCTTTCGATCCGCATACATCTTGAGCGTCATAGCGGTGCAGGAGCCGAGCGCGGCGAGAAGGAAGTCGTACGGACCCGCCCCGCGATCATCACCGCCCACACCCGCGGGCTCATCGGCAAGAAAGGTGTGCACGCCGGCACGAACCTCGTGCCCGAACTTCCCCGATCCCGGAGAAACGACCACCACGCCCGTGGGGGGAGCAGCCGGCGGGGAAGCGATCTTCGCGGCTTTCTCTTTCACCGCCGCCGCACTCGATTCTGGATCCCCGGTCAGGTAACGCCCCGCCCACGCGGCGAGCACGTCGGCGACATACGCGGAGTCTTTGGGGTTGGTGAGGAGATGGTCGGCACGGTCGAGGGACACAAAACTCTTTGGGTGACGCGCGGCACTGTACAGCTCGCGAGCGTGATCGATGGCGACGGTCTCATCGACCGGCGAGTGGAAGATCAAGAGCGCAGTACCGAGCGAGCCGACCCGCGTCGCGAGATCGTGCTCGCCCAGGTCATCGAGAAACTGCTTCTCGATCCGGAACGAGCGCCCGGCCAATTGAACCTCGGCGAATCCGCGTGAGGAGATCTCCTCGACCTGATCGGCGAACAGGTGCTCGACGTGCTGCGGTGCACTCGGCGCCCCGATCGTCGCAATCGCCCGCACTTCCGAGATCTGGTGGGCGGCGGCGAGGACCGCGGCCCCCCCCAACGAGTGCCCGATGAGCAGTTCTGGAGCGCGGAACTCGCGGCGAAGGTGATCCGCCGCCGCGACAAGATCGGCGACATTCGAAGAGAAGTTCGTGTTCGCGAAGTCCCCCTCGGAGTTCCCGAGCCCCGTGAAATCGAAGCGCAAGACCGCAATCCCACGCTCTCTGAGCCCACGACTGATCCTCGAGGCCGCAGCGACATCTTTTGAACAGGTGAAGCAGTGGGCGAAGAGGGCGAACGCGGCGGGTTCCCCGTCGGGAAGCTCGAGACGTGCCGCGAGGGCTTCCCCTTTCGGGTTGGAGAACTCGAGCTTCTGGCTGAGAGCCGGCATGGGGCGCTCCTTTCTGGGGATCCAAGACGGGAAGCATCACACAGCCTCCTGGGAGGCTGCAGCTTCGCAATCGATCGGGCGCGCTCTACGATCGCAAGGCCTGCGAGCTGTCGCGAGGGAATGTCGAACAACCGACGTCGTCTGAACGTGCGCTCTGCGCACTGGGCATGGAACCGATCACGATCCGCCACCCGATCTGGAGATCATCCATTTGGAGACCACCCATCGGCGCTCGGTCCAGATGCGGATGCGGTTTGTGGATCGGGCGGTCCTGACACAGCAGTTGTTTACTCAGCACTGCAACTTGTCGATTGTGAAGATCGCTCCTGTGGTCGGAAGGGGCGAAGATCACCGATTCTCGGACGTGTGAGGGAGGTGCGTCTCCCGCTCGCCGGAAGGGCCCACTCCTTGCGATAGCCAATTTGAGCGCGCCGCGGAAAGCGATCCCGCGGCGGCTGTTTCTTTCTGCATGCTGTTTTGTTCTGCATGCTGTGATGATTTTGTCAGTTTTGTTTTCAGCCCAGGTTCGACGCGAATCAAGCGGATTTGGAGCGTGCGCTCCAGCCGGATTATGGTCTCGGTCGTTTCCCGCGAGCGCCGATAGACTCCTCGGAGTCTATCGGAGGGGCGAACGAGTCGTGAGACGGTTCAGGGAGATCCGTTCGCGTTGGCCTGGGTGCTAATTCTTTTTTCGTCGGCCGATTCCCCCCAAGGTAGGCACCCCACCCTTCGACCTTGCGCTCCCGCCGCACTAAGGCCGCCACGCCGCCACGCCGCCTCCACCGACCTTCCCCTCTTTTGCCCCTCCCCACCCATCACGGGTTGTCCTATCATGGTCGACACCGACCGGTCCTCTGGAAGGATGCCGATGTCAACCTCACCCCCATCACCTGCGCCTTCCCGCCCGACCGGGCCCGACGGCCCGATCGCCGCAGTTCGTATGGTCCGAATCGTTCATGGGATGCTGATTTCTAGCCTCGCGCTCCTCGGCGCCATGGCCACCATGATCACTCTTCGAACCCCAACCGAAGCCCCGCTCGGTCAGGATCCCGGCCAGACCCCTATCGCACTCGCCATCATCGCAGCCGCTCTGAGTGCGGCGATGGTTCTCCCCGCTCTGATGTTCGGGGGCGGGCTCGTGCGGCAAGTGCTCACCAAAGAAGGGCTCTCACCCCAAGAACGGGCGCAACGCTACGTCGGCGGGCACGTTTTCATCGCCGCCGTCATTGAAGGACCCGGCCTGTTGTGGGGAATCCTCACCCTCATGAACCGCGACCTGGTTCTGCTCTCCGGACTCGGCTTCAGCATTTGCGCGCTGCTCGCGACCGGCCCCCGCGCCTCCGATTGGGAGGACGCCGGATTCGATCTCCGCGATGACTTCAGAGGAAACCGAGTAGGGTAGCTGGCGGCCTCATATTGCAGCCCCCCGAGACGATTCGAATCCCTCTTGCTGCTCTGAGACGAGGAGCTGCCGGAAAACTCATTCCGACAGCCTCCCAGGGGGAATCCAGTGACCTTCCAGGAGTGAATGAGCTATCGGAAAGAGGTGCCGCGTGCACAGAAAATGGTGGATCCTCTCCCTCGTTGTGGCGGTTCTCGCCGCAGGGTTGGCTGGAGGATGTTCGAGCCCGATTCCGCGCCGGGATCCGACCGGAGAACTTTTCCCCTCGGTGACGGGGGAGGCGTTGTCCGGTGATCGCGTTTCGATTCCGGAATCGTTTGCAGGCGCACCGGTGCTCCTTCTCGTTGGCTACAAGCAGAACACCCAGTTCGATCTCGACCGTTGGCTTCTTGGGATCACGCAGGCTGAACTCGACGTGGCGGTGCGCGAGGTTCCGACGATCGCGGGGCTCGTTCCGGGCATGATCGGCGGCTGGATCGACGGTGGGATGCGTCGCGGAATCCCCAACGAAGACTGGGGCTCAGTGGTCACCGTCTACGGCGACGCGAAAGTGATTCAGCGCTTCACCGGGACGGAAAACCCGATGCCGGGGCGGATCCTTCTCCTCGACGCCCAAGGGCGGGTGATTTTCTTCCACGATCGCGGCTACTCGGTCGGTAGCCTGAAGAAGCTGGAGGCGGCACTCCCCGGGATCTAAATCAGAGACCACGATTCTGACTGGTCGCACCTTCAACCTGCTTCACGGTT
>CALEHF010000411.1 GCA_937876125.1 uncultured bacterium | reverse complement strand
TCCCGAGAGAGAAATGTAGGCACATGAAGCGACCCCTCGCACTCGAAGTCGCCCTCGTCGTCGCCATCCTTTTCTGGTCCCGCTCGGAGCCCGATGCCAATCTGGGGGCGCCCCCCCAGATCCCCGCCGAAGAAGCCCCCGTCCGGTTCGATCCCCCGCCCCCCGCGACCCTCCCCGCGACCCTCCCCGCCGCCCCCGAGACGGTCACAGAGACCCTTCAACCCCCTTCCAGCACAGCAGATGCGACGGTGAACGTGCTCGTGCTCGATGCCGGGGATCGCACCCCGATCGCGGGTGCGGAAGTGGCGATCTTCTCCTCGGCGGGGGACGTGCCTCCCCGACAGATCGGAGTCAGTGACAGAGACGGCGTGGCGCGCTTGACCTTCCAAGAGGGGATCGACGTTCGGAAGGTCCAGGTCGCGACGAGCGAATCTCACGCGGCCGCTCTCCTCTGACCTGGGGAAAACGCGCCAGCGGGTGGTCCCCTCCATCGGCGGAATGGGGAGCCATCACCCCTTCGATTCCTCGAGCGGGCAATTCGAAATCTCCGGTCTCGATGAAACAGAGATCACTCTGACCTTTGAGGCCGATGGGTACGCGAGGCGATCGCTCCCTTCAGAGCTCTTCGAGCATGGGGATCACGAGCTGGAGGTTGAGCTCTTCCCTGAACGGTTTGTCGAACTGGTCCTCGAAGGGTTGCGTCCCAACCAGACTTTGGATCTGTGGGTGCTCGACGCAGAAAATCAGTCTATCCCGCTTCCCGTTGGTGCCGAATATCTTGCGGGTATGATCCGAATCCAAGACGCGCGCCACACAATTCGCGGCCTGCCCGCCCAAGAAGTCACGATCCAACTCCAAGGATCCAGCATCGGAACCATCCCGTCGATCCGACGGACCATCGACCTGACTGCCGACCGCAAGGTTGAACTCAAGATCGTGCTGCAGGAGCCTGCTAGGAAGGAGGTCACAGCGAAGTAGCGGATACACCCAACTACCCTCGATACGACCCCGTCACATAGGTGCGATCCCCGATCGACTCCATCTCCGCCTCGGTGCGCGGCTCCGGAGTCCACCCCTCGACCTCCGGAATGCCGTAGCGCATCG
>CALEHF010000410.1 GCA_937876125.1 uncultured bacterium | reverse complement strand
ACCGTGAAGCAGGTTGAAGGTGCGACCAGTCAGAATCGTGGTCTCTGATTTAGGTCGAACGAGCCGGTCTCGGCGTACAACTCTCCCGCGTGGCCACCCAGCGCAATGTTGAAGAGATTGAAACTGTCTCCGAAGTCGGAGTCGCGCTGGAAGATCCGACCCGAGGTGGCCGTGCTGGAGTACCCCCCTCCGCCGAGCTCGAAGTGGACCGACAGCAACGAGTCATCGAAGAACCCCTGCACATCCGAGCCAAAGGTCGCTGGAATGCGGGTGTCGAAAGAGAGCGTGATCGCAAAGCCGTCTCCGGGTTCGAAGGACCCGAACGAGGGAATCGGGGAGGGGAAGCCCATCGGAGGGGTCTGTGTGACGGAGTCGATCGTGCCTGCCAACCGGTAGCTGCCGATGAAGGCGGGCGGAACGTATCGTTCTTCGATGGTGAGGATTCCGAGAGTCGCATCCTCCTGTACGCTGCTAGAGCCGCCCAGCCGAATCAAGTAGGTCTCACCCGCCAGGACGGGAACGGTCACTTCCGACGCGAAGGGATCTCCTTCCCCGCTGCCGGCGCAGCCGTCACCGTTGCATCCGAGGGTCAGAAGCGACGCGCAGTCACCCTGGTAGACGGCGAGGTCGCTGTTGAAGAACGACCCGCAAGTGTAGATGCGGGTGTCGCCACTCTTCGTCGCGTGATAGGTGAACCAGATGTCCTTGTTGAACTCACCGAGCAGCGTGCCGAAACAGAACGCAGCGGGTGAGGGATCGACCCCGGTCGTGGCTCCGGTGGTGTCGAACGGCCAGACTCCGCCTCCGACGAGCAGCAGCGGCTCGTGGTCGCACTCGTCGGGGTAGATCGTCTGAATGGTGAGCAGCCCGGGTCCCTCATCCAGACCGGAGGCGCCACCGATCCGGATGAAGTAGCTCTCGCCGACGTTGACCGAGAGGACCACGTCCGAACCGCTCGCTTCGCACCCGTCGCCGTTGCACGCGACCGCAACCAGTTCCAGGCAGGTGCCGGTGTAGACGGCAAGATCGGTGTCGAACCCGCTCCCGCAGGTGGAGATTCGCGTTTCGCCCGTCATCGACGCCACGTATTCGAACCACACGTCATTGTGGAAGACGCCCAGGGAGGTGGAGCCGCAAAGGGCGTCCGATATCGCGTCGCCACCCGTGGTCGCGAGCGAAGTGTCGAACTCCCAAGCACCTTCCGTCACCGGGGCCGCGATCGCACCGCACTCGTCAGCCACCAGCTCGAACTCCTGGGTGAGCATGTAAGACTCGATGACGTGTGATTCGCTGAGGCCTCCCGTCGAAGCGGTGAACCCGAAGTGGGCCTGCGCGCCGACGAGGGAGCTGAGATCGACACCCGGTTGCGTGAGAACCGGCGCTGGTGGTTGCGTGGAGCTACTGTCGAGGTATACGTTGATCGTCTGGGCGATCCCATCGTACTCGACCCACGAGTGAATGAGGGTGCCATCATTCAACAGGAGGGGCGATGGCACCTCTTGGAGGATCGTCCCGCCGTTCTCGACGATTCGAATCTCGTGGTCCAGGCCACTGGCTCCTTCGAAGGAGTCGTAGACGATGGCGAGGCTGTTCTCGATTCCGGACAGGCCCAGCCCGCCACCACTACCTCCGAGAGCTTCCGCCCCGTCCTCGGAACTCTGGACGACGAAGGTGATTCCGTCGGCGCCAGTGCCGCTGTGCTCCATTCGAAATGAAAACTGCGCCAGGAACGACTGTCCGATGACCGTTCGAGGTCGGGCGGTGAAGGCGCTCCCGCTGAGACCGGTGGTGTCGGTGGTCAGCACCAGACTCTCCACTCCGTACTCCGCCGAACCGTTCAGTTGCAGGTCGGTCAACGAGCGCGCGACGCTGACGCTGCTCAGGAGCTGCGGCGCGGCGCCCAGGTGGACTCGCGGCGAGAAGATTCGTCCGTTGAGGTGCTCGGAAGGAGAGCCCATCGCGAAGCCGGCCGTCGAGTGCATGCCGATGCCGATCGGTCGGTTGAGCGAGTCGCCGAACGTGTCGAGCGTCACCGATACTGCCGGCTCGGTTGGCAGCGCGCTGTCGAGGTAGGTTCGCACCACACCCGGCTGGGAGCCGTCCGGATTGAGTGCGGCGAGCTCGGTATCGAAGACGGCGGCAACGTAGTGCCACCGACCGACAATGGCGGTGCCGATATCGAACTGAAGAAAATCATTCATCTTCAAGCAGATCTTCCCGCTGGGAAGAACCACGATTTTCTCGGTCCCCGCGTAGTCGATCAGTGCGTCGGGGCCGACATCCGTGGGACCGTCCCACCGAAACCAGCACTCCATGGTGAACCCACCATGGAAGTTGACATCGGTGTTGTTTAGCAACTGCACAAGGTCGGTGCTGATCCCGGCTGTCTGCGTCTGTGAAGCGTCCGGATCGCTCGGATCGAAGGACCGCGTTCCCATGGTCACCCCGAGCGACGATCCGGCGAAAGGCACCTCGGTCGAGAGCGCCGCCAAGGGGCCCGCGGTAGCGCTGTTATTGGCGGGCGAGGTGTCGACGATCGTGGGCAGAGCGGTTTGCGCATCGAACTTGTAGTGGAGGACGGCCGTCTGGGCTTCGACCCCGAGAGGCGTCACCGTGAGAAGGAGGAAGCCGAGCAGGCATGAAGTCGCGGGTCGCGGCATGGTGGGTATCCTAACCGAACGCGTTCTGGCGGTTAGCCGGCTCCCGTCCAATGGACGTGTTGGCGACTGACTCTCGCAGAATCCTGAAACGTGCGTGCATTGGTGCTTTGTGTCATCGACAGTTGCTGGGCCCCGAGTCGCTGCCCGAACCTGGCGGTCACTTCCCACGCGCTCAGCGATCGATTCCCTCATTGAATCTCAAAGTACGACACGAAGACAGGGAAATGTCACCAAACGCCAGCTGTGGTCGCTGGTAGGGTTCAGCGATCTTTGCGGTCCCCACCGAACGGGATTCGAGGTCGATTTTCATAGAGCCGGAAGTTCTTCTGTCGCGAAGTGCACGCTCACGGACAAGGGTTGAGCGCGTGGGGTCCAACAATTCGTCGCACGCGCATCTGGCGGAGAGAACTGTCCGTGCGGAGTTTCGGTGACGGCAGCCGCAGTCGGAAATCTCGGGTGGTCTGAGAGTCTCACCCACAGAAACGTGATCGCAGCGCAGACCGGTGGCGTCGAGATGGGGGAGAGAGGCCAAGCGTCGGAGGTCAGGAAATTAGGCAGCTCGGTCGTAGAACTTCAACAACCCGCCGATGCGTCGGTGACACTGAACATCGCCGTTTCCGGAGGAGGACGGCTCGCCTTCGACCAGCCGGTTGTCGAGTCCCTGGTGATTGCGCTCTTCGTGATAGTGGAGAGCGTAC
>CALEHF010000409.1 GCA_937876125.1 uncultured bacterium | reverse complement strand
ACGAAAAGCTGTTCGAGGATGAGGGCGACAAAGAGCCGACGACGTAAGAGCCTGCCCGCCACACGATTCCGTTTTCAGGCGAGCGACATGACTGGCGAGCGCTACCGAAACTCAGCAGGGACAAGGCTATTCAACGCCCCCCCACGGCCCACCGCGTCTCACATTGACGAAGGTTCCACCCTCGCGGCGATAGAGCCCACCATAGCCGCCGACCCAGAAGCGCCCCTCCCGATCCTCGAAGATGGACTGCGCGGCCAGCACGGGAAGGCCGTCCTTCTCCGCGAAGTTCGTGAGGGTCTTCCCGTCGCACCGGTACACACCGAAGCCTTCCGATACGAACCAGATGGCTTTGCTTCGGTCCTCGTGGAGGGTCCACACTTCGTTGTTGCCGATGTCATCCGGTGCGGTGAAATTTGTGAAGGACGCACCGTCGTATCGGCTCACGCCGCCGAATCGGGAACTGAACCACATCTTCCCGCTGCGGTCCTCCAGCACGCACACGATGCTGTTGTCGCAAAGCCCATCCTGCGTCGTGAAGTGGGTGAAGCTCGTCCCGTCGTACTTGCAGACGCCGGTGCCATCCATGCCGAACCAGATGCTCCCTGTCTTGTCCTGGAACATGGAGCTAGCTAACTTGGGGTTGAAGCGGGACTGCGGGTTCTGCACAGGGGACGCAGGAAGGTCAAAGGGGACGAAGCGTGTTCCATCGAACCGGCATACGCCTTGTACGGTGCCTGCCCAAATGGTCCCTTTCCGATCCACAAGGAGGCTCCACACCGAGGTGGAGCTCAGCCCGTCCTTCTCGGTGTAAGTAGTGATCGAGCTTCCATCAAACCTGGACACGCCGCCGCTATTGGAGAACCACATGTTCCCCTTGCCATCTTCCTGAATGCCGGTGACCTGGTTGCCGCCCAAGCCCTCCTCGGTGGAGAAGTAGGTCACGCGCTCCCCGTCGTACCGGCAAACGCCAAAGCGGTTGGTGCCGAACCAGAGATCGCCCTTGCGATCCTGAAAAATCCTGCGCACGAAGACTCCGATCTGTTCGTTGTCATCGGCTTGCACCGCTTGCGCGCGGATCAAGATCGGCGGGTCGGTCGCCTCACCTTTTGTTGATCCCTGCGCGAGGTCCTGTCCACTGCAGGACGCCAAGAACAGACAAGCGGCAAGCAGCGAAACGGTTTCGATGCGCATGAAGGATCTCCTCATTCGTTCCATAGTTCTGTACTTGATGGTGCTTGCCCGTCGGCGGGAAACCGCGTCAGTGGATCCTGTCGAACGACTCTCCGTTAAATTTGAATACGCCATCCCCACCTAACCACAGATCGCCCCGACGATCCTTGTAGATGGCCATGACGCCCTTGCTCGTCAGCCCGTCTTCCTCGGTGAAGTTCCGGAGTGACTCACCGTCGTATCGCCAAGCACCCTGCTCCACAGTTCCGAACCAGATGTTTCCAGCTCGGTCTTCTCCGATCGAGAACACTCGATGAAGCGACGCGGCCCCCTCACTCACATCCCCTGGTCGAGGAACCATTTTCCCGCCACTGCGGTGGTCCCTCCTGCCGACTCCGTTCTCCTGGGTGAAGTTGATGGTGGTGTCTCCATCTCGAAGGAGCACCCCGATTCCGTTGTTCCCGATCCATAGCCTCCCGTTGCTGTCCTCGAAGACACAGCGGGTGTGAAGCCAGCCGGTGTCCTCGTTGAGGCCCAGGCTCTCGTCATCGATGATGGTGAAGGACTCGCCGTCGTACCCGATCACAGCCCCATACGTCGCAAACCAGAGCTTCCCGCTTTTCCCCTTGGCAGTACCGGTGACCGAGTAGCGCCCGTCGTTTCCGCGATCCTCCGTGAGGGGGAATGCCAGGTAGGTGAACTTCTCTCCGTCATACCGGTACACCCCCGGCTGCCCCTCGAGCTCGTTCTCCCCGTGCGCTTCGTCCCCCTTGAACCAGAGGTCTTCCGTCCCCAGCTGCCACTCGTCCTTCGACGTGTAGTCCTTGTTGGTATGGGTGGTGATCCTCTCCTCGTCGTGGCTGCTGATTCCCTTCCCCGTCTCGAACCAGACAACTCCATTCTGATCCTCGAGGATCGTTCTGATCTGGTTGCTGCTCAGCCCGTCTTCCTCGGTGAAATAGGTGAGGCTCTCGCCATCGAATCGGCAGACACCCTCTTGCCAGCTTCCGAACCAGTAGTTGCCTTTGCTGTCCTCGAGGATGGAGCGCACCGCAGTTTCGAAACGGAGGCGCGAGGGGGTATCGACGGCCAGCGTGCGCGCGACGCGAAAGCCGATGCGGTTGCTACGGGTATGCGGGCCGCCTTCGTCACGCACGGCGGAGCGGCTGTGGCGCGCGCTCTTGTACCAGTCTCCGCCCCGAAGGGTGCGAGCTTCATCACCAGCCGCCACCTGGATCGGATCCACCGTCACCGGGCCGCGACCCGCGTAGGCATTGGGCGAATACTTGTCCGCGGTCCACTCCCAGAGGTTGCCGTGCATCTCGTGCAGCCCCCAGGCGTTCGGAGGCAGCGATCCCGCGGGTGCGGTCGTCATGCGACACTCGGGTGAGGGGGGCGTCTTCCAGGTCGGCTTCAGCTTGCCGTCCACGACCACCAACCGGCGATGACCCTCTATCTCTTGGTACGCACTCTGGACAACACCGTCATTAAAATTCAGGACGTCATGTCCGACCGGTCCTTCGAAGCTGAATGGCCCGGTCGTTCCTGCCCGGCACGCGTACTCCCACTCCGCCTCCGTCGGCGCTCGCAGTCGTTCCACTCCTCCCAGGATGCCTGCGTTCGCCTTGGAGAGGAATGCCTGCAAGTCATCCCAGGACCCGTCGGCGGGTTTGCTATCCCCCGGGAAGAAGCCTCGGCTTGACGCCATCGACCGCCGCCATTGCGCCTGTGTCAATTCCGTTGCTCCGAGATAGAACCCCTTGGTCAGCCGCACGAGATGCTGCGGCCCCTCGTCCGCGTTGCGCCCCGATTCCGACTCCGGCGAGCCCATGAGAAACTCGCCCGGCATCACCAGCACCATCTCGATCCCGGTCGCCCGGTCGCGCACCTTCCAAGGCTGCCCGCTCTCCTCGATCTTCCGGCGCATTGCCGCGTCCGTGACTTCGGGACCCGGTTGCTGCGACACAACCTCGTACCACTCCGCTGTCACGCGCGGCAGCGCTTCGGAGCTCTTCTCGGGTACCGTTCCCTGGTGGACATCGGTGGGGGTGCCGATCGCGGTGTTTTGGGAAGGGGCCTGCGTCGCGCAGGAACTGAGCAGTGCAACCAGTATCCAATAGAGCCCTGCTGGAATTCGGATAGTCTTTACTCCTTCGATGCTAGAAATTCTGTCTATCTGGGGTATCTCGGGTCTTGTTCTCGTGATTGAAGTTGTAGACCTTCGTCGTTCTCCGCAACTATCTTCTGTGGCCCGTCCTGATCGGCATCGTAAGAGCTGCCGCCGAATCAGCCCGTAACTGGTCGGTAACGAAGCGATTGAATAGAAGTCGAGCCGTGTCCACCCCTCTTCTCTGTGCACCCTCGCACTCGGTTCAGCGCCGACCGGTGCGTACGCGGGGCAGGTCTGGCCGCGAGAAGAGGAGGGAGTATGAGAAGAACAGTACGAGGCTCTGGAGCGGGAAGACCAGCCGCCAGCCTTCCGTTGTGGGTATGCCTTTAGCGAACTCTCGTTCTTGTTCGCCGGCCTTCCGAGCTTCTGCTCCTCGCAGTCTGTTGAAAAAGTGCTTTCGAATCGAGAGAGTGAGATTCCGAGTCCAGTGCCCACGGCCAAACGACGTCGTACTGGTAGTACTTCGAGTTTGGCCGGGGGTGCTGGGCGAAGGAAGCTCGGCCTCTCGATCGAAATGACTTTTTCAACAGGCTGCTAAGGGCAGCCGGGGAAGGTGGCGCATTCGAGTGAGTCGACGGTGGGATCGTCGCCACAGTTCAGAGGGGGGATGGGAGTCCCTTGTCCGAACAGAATCCCGAGCACGTACAGAGGATCGGCGATGTTGTGATTGCCATCGTCGTTGGCGTCGGCGGCATCTAGGCACGGCGGGGGCGGGGCGGAGGCCGTGAACAGAGCGGCCAAGGAGAAGATCGGATCACTGATGTTGATGTTGCCATCCGCGTTGACATCGCCACGGGTGAAGGGGGTCCCCGGCAAGAGCGTCGCAGACAACATGAACGTCTCCGCGGTGGGCGCCGAGACGATTTC
>CALEHF010000408.1 GCA_937876125.1 uncultured bacterium | reverse complement strand
CGTCAGACAGGTCCGAGGAGAAGAGAGAGGATCATCGCCGGTGGACAGACAAGCCGTCAACCGTACCGTGTGCCTTTTGGCGCTGTTCTGCACGCTCTACCCGATCTCGGGCGTTCGAGGAGACGAGATCCGCCTGCACAACGGAGGAGTCATCCAGGGACGTATCGTCGCGGAGACCCCCAAGCGCGTCGTGGTGGAGGTGCCGTACGGCCGGATGACTCTCGAGGTGGAAAACATCGTCTCGATTGTTCGGGAGACCGAAGCGGAGTACCTGAAGGACGCGAGCGAGCGTATCTTCCGCGCGGGCGACCTCGAGCAGGCCCTGGAACTTCTGCGCCGTCGCTGCGCGCTCGAGCCAGAGAACAGCGAGTTGGAATCGGAACTCACTTCTCAGCTACTCCGCGCCGTCGAGAAGTGGACTCGCGAGCGACGTCTCGACAAGGCAGACGCGGGCCTCGAAGAGTACACCCGTCTCGGCGGAGACCCGGCCGGCTCGCTTCCCGCGAAGAACAGGATCGCATCTCTCATCGAGCAGCGGGCCAAGCGCGAGCAGCGCGCTCGGACCGCCTGGGAGCAAGGGGAGATCGAGACCGCCTATCGGTTCTGGAACGAGCTCCGCGAGGAGTACCCGCACCGTGCTGAACGGTGGCGAAAGCCTCTCGGAGCCGCGGCTCTCCGCCTCGGGCACGACGCACTGCTCGGGCGACGGCTGGAGCGCGCCCGAGCGTACTATCTCGAGTGCCTTGAACTCGATCCCGACCGACTGCCCGATGTCCGTGAGCCGTTCGCACTCTGTGAAATTGAGCGGATTCGCCCCGACATGCAGAATGGCAACTACGAGTCTGCAGATCGCGAGCTCACTTCGGCACTCGAGATTCTTCCCGACGAGCCCGCGCTCCTGTTTCATCGCGCAATCATCGTCGAAGCCATCGGTGACTACCGCGAGGCCGCGAAGATCTATGCCAAGCTCGCCGGCGAGAAGAACCGCACCATCGAGGGGCAAAAGTACCTCGAGGAGCTGCGCAGCCGAGCTGCAGCGCAGGTACAACAAGGGGTCGCGCTCGCCTTCCAGGAGGAAAAGACACCGAAGATTCCGACCCCCGAGCAGATCGAACTGCGCCAGACCGCGCGCCGCGGTCCGTTTGTCGCTCATTACGGAAGCGGGTTCGATCCGACGCCGGTGCTCGAGTCACTCACTCGCAACCTCGCTCGCTACGAAAAGAGTTGGTTCGGCAATCAGCGAGCGCTTCCCGATGACCTCGAAATCGAAGTCTACCTCCACCCGGGGCGCACCGCGTTGCTCACAGGGGATGCACCGAAGCTCACCGGTTGTGACGGCTACGTCAGGACCTCGCGTCGCTACGGGATCCTCCTCGGCCAAGAGATTCACCTGAACGCCGAGGCTCCACAACTGACGACCGGGGTCATCCCCCATGAGCTCGCGCACTTGCTGCTCCCCCACCGGGTCGGCCGAGGGATCGAATTCCCGGCGTGGCTCGACGAGGGGATCGCCTGCAATGAAGAACCTGAGCTTCTTCGCAGGCACCGAAAGCGCACGATGACCGATGCTCGGGCAGCCGGAGAGGAGTTTCCATTGTCGGAGCTGCTGGCGGCGGAACAGGTCCCCGCCGATCGAACCGGACTGTTCTACGCTCAATCCACCTCAGTCGTCGAATTCCTGCGTGAACGTCTCGGATTGATCGATCTGCTCGCCTTCTCCAAAAAGTGTGCGCTCGAAGGGGTCGAGGCCGCCTTGAGTGAGGTCGCGGGCTACGCTACCGTAGCCGACTTACAGCTCGCCTGGGGGCGTTGGCTCACGAAGTGATCCACGGCAATTGATCCACGGCTACTGCAAATGAGCAGGGGGCGGGATCTCTAGGGACGGGATCTCAGGGCACATGGGCTCTGGTCGACGCGACGCCCGAAGTGCGCATCACCCCAGTCGGACGAGCAGGACGCCGGCCGTATTCCACGTGCCGGATCGCAATCCCTCGGCGAACGGCTGCGGCGTGAACGATCGACTCCTCACCATCGCCCTTTGGATTTCTCTCATCCTCCATCTCGCGTTCGTGCTCCTCCTCCCCGCTCCCGCGACGGTGGAGGCGAGGTCGGCGATCGGAGTCCAGGTGGAGTGGATTACTGCGCCGCCATCGGCAACGGAGATTTCCGAGGAAGTGAGCGCGCCGGTGGTCAGCGCTCCCGAGGTCACCGCTCCTGCACCCGAATCCGCTGCGCCCGGGCCACAAGAGGCGATCGCACCGGTCGAGCCCGAGTTCGATGCACCCGTCGTCCTCGCAGCTCCCGACGTCACTCCCAGAGTGCCCCTACCCGCGCCCCCGGAGAACCCTTTCGATGCTCCCCCCGTCGATCGGGAAGAGCCCACGCCGACGGAGTTCGATGCCGATCGAGTGGAAGAACTTCTACAGAGCACCCAGAAGCAGATCGGCGATCGAAGTCGCGAGACGCGCTACCGCATGATCGAAGTTCGAGAGCGGGTGATGCGAGCACTCGAGACGGTCCATCCCGGCCCCTCGGTTGTCGTCGAGGACAAGGCGCGCTACCGCTGCCTCCTCCAATTCCGAGTCGATTCTGAAGGATACATCTTTGATCTCGGGCTGAGGCTTCCGCAGGGAAGCGAGCTCGACGCCGCGACGATCGAGCGGGCGATCGGATCGATCAGCCCTCTCCCCAGCCCGCCCCCGGGAATCGGCACCCCCATCGAGTTCGAGTGGCGCGTCAATTTCCTCGAGTGACACACCCGAGCGCGAAGGCGCAAAGAAGGGAGACGCGATGCCGCTCGAACGATTCCGAGTCGCCGTCGGATCTCCTCGCCGACACGCTCGCTGGTTGGTCGCCCTCTCCGGTGGCAGCGATTCCATCGCGCTGCTCTACCTCGCCCTCGAGTGGCACTTCCGAGAACGCCCCGATATCACCATTGCCGCTGCCCATCTCAACCACGGTCTTCGCGGATCGCGGGCGCTTCTCGACGCAGAGTTCTGCCGAGAGATGACGCTCCTGGCCGGCAACAAGGAGCTGCGGGAGATGCCCACGCA
>CALEHF010000407.1 GCA_937876125.1 uncultured bacterium | reverse complement strand
GCGTGCTGGCCCACGAGGGAACTCACCAGTTCCAGGGACGTGTCCTCCCGAGTTATCGAAACATGAACAACTGGATCATGGAGGGTTTTGCGACCTATTTCGGAGATGGATCCAGGATCGACTACAAAAAAAGAAAAATCGTGACGGGGGTCATCCCTCGTGATCGTCTGATGAACATCCAAAACATGATGCGCGAGGGGACAAACACCCCCCTCACACGCCTTGCTGGGCTTCCGGCGAACCGCTTCGGCGGGGCTCAGTATGCCGAGTCTTGGGCGATCTTGTATTACTTGCTGAACGGTCCAGAGAAGGAGAAGGGGCAGAGGTTCATCACGCAGTACTGGATGATGGGCACCGACCATAAGATTGGGCAGTCGGAGTTCGATGAATTGGCAGATCACTACTTCGACGGTGTGAAGAACCTTGAACAGATGTACACGGAGTTCATTCTTTCGCTCGAACCTGACCCCGCTGGCGATGTCGATGAGGATGGGGGGTTCGCTTCTAAGGATTTCATGTTCGAAATCTTGCAGCCGGATGACACTTGGGAGTACCACCAAGTCGGATTGAAGCACACCGAGCTGGTGGCCCTCACGCCAGATCTTCCCGACCCCAAGGATCACCGTATCTCTGTCAGGCTTCTCCCCAAGGCGGACGACACGCAAGGCGCCTCCGATTTCCTCGAGGAGGTTGTTCTTCCAATCCTCGAGAAGAAGTACACGGGCGTAGCGAACAAGGCCGTGACTCTTAACGAATACAGCGCGTACGCACTGGAGTGGTTGGACCCTCTGCCGAAGACGGAGGAAGAGAAGAAAAAGGAGGAAGCAGAGAAGGAAGGGGAGAAGGGCGGCCCCGCTCCCACCGGAGAAAAGCCGAAGGAGCCCGGAGCGGACGGCAAGGACACGCCTCCGGAGGAGCCCCCCGTCCGTAAGAAGTATCGCGCGTACCTGATCGTTGGAGTGACGAATGCCTACTTGATCCAGGGGGAGTTTCCCATGGAGCAGTTCGACAAGTACCTCGACGCATTCGAGCAGGTGGCGGCGAGCTTCTCTCGTATCTTCAAGAATCGGTGGTAGTCGAAGCCTTCGTGACGGCGATCGCCCCGCTGGCCCCATCCGTGGTACTCACGAGCTCAATCTCTCGAGGGAGACGAACGTGAAGTCGTGGCTGCGCCTCGATCGAGCCTTTGATCCCGCCACACTCGTCGCCGTCACGCTCGCCGGTCTCCTGCCGACGGGTCTCATTCTGGTGATCTCTTCCCTTACTCTCACCGAGATGAGCATCTCCCTCTCCGACATCCTGGAGCAGCCCCATCGCGAACGGGTCCGCGCTCATTCTCGGATTGTGGCGGCAGAACTCGAGTACCGCTACGAGCTGTGGCGCAGCGCCCTCCAGAAGAGCCTCGCGTCGAGAGGGGGTCCGCGCGGAGCCTCTCCAGAGTTTGCGACCACCAGCCTCCGGTCCCTCGTTTGGGTGCCGGTGCGAGAGCCGCGGGATGTGCTTCCGGTCGCCGACGACCGGGCCGAGATCGCGGAAATGTATCTGCGATCGATCGTTCACCTCGATCCAGAGGACCGGGTCGAGGTTCTTCGTGACGTCGCCACACTCCCCCCCGAAGTCGAAGACGAACTCGGCTTCTCCTATGCGATCGAAGCGGCTCTCGCAGTCGATGCGCCGATTCTCAATCCGCTGCGGGTACTGGAAGCTCCTTCATTGGACCGGGAGACGCTTCGCGCCTGGCGCGCGTCGCTCCATGAGGGAAGTATCTCGCTCCCGGGTTGGCCGATCCCGCTCGCGATCGAACTGGCGGCGCGCGAGGCGGGGGACCGCGTGGCTCGACTCGACCCGCTCGATCCTTTCCGCTTACAGTTGGCGCTCCCTCGTGTCGGGTCTGGGAAGGTGATCGCGAGTTTCGACGTGGATTCCTTCCTCCACGAGGCGCTCGAATCGACCCTCGTCGCGTCCCCCCCCACGGAGGGAATCTTCACTTCGCTCCGCTATGTCGCTCCGATCGGAGCCAGTGGAAGTGACGCGGGCGCAGAGGCCGGCGTCACGGTCGCTGGGGAATCCATCACGGGGCGGGTTTGGGCCAGCTGGCCGCTGCCCCCCCCCTTTGATCACCGCTACGAACTCGTCACCGGCACGAATAGCGACGAGCCTCCCGTTCCGCTCGCACTCCTGCAGCGGCTTGAGGGGTTCCAGCTCCTGTGGGGAGGGCTCCTCGTCGTCGCGTTCGCGGTCGGGCTCAGCCTGGTCCTCGGAGCGCTCGCGTCGCGTCGGGTGCGGACCACCATGCAGAAGGACAACTTCCTGCGGTTGGTCTCCCACGAGCTGCGGACCCCCATCGCCGCGATTCGCATGATTGCCGAGACGCTAGCCCTCGAACGGGTGAGAAACGACGAAGAGCGCGCCGAGTTCATGTCCCACCTCCAGATCGAAAGCTACCGACTCTCCGACCTGGTCGAGCGTGTCCTCGAATTCGGGCGAGGAGACGCGGGAACTCGAAATCGAGAGGTGGTCACCGATCCAGAGGATCTGGTCGAAGGGGCGGTCCGGCGGTTCCAAGAAGGGGAACGGACGGAGCCAGAGGGTGGTGGTGAGCGTTCTCCGGTCGAGATCCGATCGAGTCAGCTCTTCCATCCGGTGCTTCTCGATCGCGAAGCTGTGACAGGGGTGATCCACAATTTGCTCTCGAACGCCCGGAAGTACTCTCCGGCCGGTACTCCGATCGAGGTGACCGTGGGGGAGGAGAGTCGCCAGCTCTTCATCTCGGTGCGTGACCAGGGACCAGGGATCCGGCGACGGGATCAGAAGCGAATCTTTCAGAGCTTCTACCGAGGGGACTCGGGGAGCTCGAAACCAGGGTTCGGCCTCGGGCTCGCGTACTGTCAGCAAGTGGCGCACGCCCATCGAGGGAGGATCACCGTCCGAAGTGCGGTCGGACGAGGAAGTACGTTCACACTCGAGATTCCCCTCGATGCGGCTCGATCGGAAGGAGGCGAAGATGGCTAGTATCCTCATCGTCGAAGATGACGCGGGCATTCTGCTCGGGCTGGTGCGCAACCTCGAGTTCGAAGGACATGATGTGATCTCGACGCGCGATGGCGAGGAGGGTTTGCGCCTCGCGCTCGACGAGCGCCCCGATCTGCTCCTCCTCGATGTGATGCTCCCGGGGCTCGATGGGAAAGAAATCTGTCGTCTCGTTCGCAAAGAGGGGATCGAGACCCCGATTCTGTTTCTCAGTGCCCGCGGCGAGGAATCCGACAAGGTCAGTGGGTTGCGTCTCGGGGCCGATGACTACATGACGAAGCCGATCGGCGTCAAAGAGCTGGTCGCCCGCGTCGATGCGGCGCTTCGACGGGCGCGGGTCCGAGAGGGGACCGAGCGCCCCTTCTCCTTCGGGCCGTTCCACGTCGATTTCGATGCGCGAAGCCTCACCCGGGACGGGGAGGAGATCGAATTGACCGAGCGCGAGTTTCTGCTCCTCAGTTTCCTGATTCGAAATGCCGAGCGCGCGCTCTCCCGCGACGCGATTTTGCGCGAGGTGTGGGGGTACGGCTATGAAGGAACCGCGCGAACGATCGATAACTTCATTACGAGACTCAGACGAAAAATTGAGTCCGATCCCCAGCGCCCGACTCGGATTCTCACCGTGCGCGGGTTCGGATATCGGTTTCTTCCCCAAGGGACGGCGTAACGCGATGCGTGCGCCAGCGATCGTGAGCTCTGTCCTGCTCGGAGCCGCAGCACTGCTGTTGGGAAACGCTCTGCCCGCTGGGCGCTCTTGTTCTGCCCAAGTGGTGCCGTCGAACGGGGCGACACCAGCGCCTGCCGCTGTCGACCCTGCCACTGTCGACTCTGCCATCGGGCTTCGGCGCTCCTGGGTTCTCCACCGCATCGATGGTGATCTCGAGGCGGCCGTTTTGGGCTACACCCGGGTCGCCGAATCGCTCCAGACGACCGTCGATCTTCGCGCGCGGGCCCGCATCGGCCTCGCCATCCTTGCGCGAGACCAAAATGACGTCCCCACTGCTCTCGACCACCTCGACAAGTTCTTCCAACTCGAAGGCTTCGCGGCTCGCTGGCACGATGCGGCACGGATCCTGAGAGCGGAGCTCGAAGGAAATTCGGCTCCCACGGTCGGCGCCCCCCCGGACGTCTTGCGGGAGCTTCAAGAGAGGGTCAATAGCCTGCAGGGAGAGCTCGACCGCGTCAAAAGAACCGTGGGAGAGCGGGAATCGGAACTCGCAGACAAGAACAGTATGCTCCTGCGTCTCGAAGAGCTGCAACGCGAAGCTGAGGCTTCGGTCGCCGCCACCTTGCGCTCTGGTGAACTCCGCCGGAGCCGCGAGCACCAATACCTCGAGGAGTTGGTCGAGGACGATCGGCAGGCCCAGAGGCTCACGCGGTACTTCATTCGGAGTCACCTCCTGCGCGCGCGAGAGGCGTTCGAAGGAGGCCGGTTTTCCGACGCTCACAATGAGATCAAGAACGTCCTCGACCTCGATCCGCTCCATCGTGAGGCACTCGACCTCGCGGCTCAGTGTCGGGCGTTGTTTGCGGAGTCAGCCGGGAGGGGAGGGTTCGATCGTCCCGATCCCAACCTTTGGAGTGCCACGCCACGAAGGTTGGTCGTCGAGCTCACCACCGCAGTCATGAACGCTCATCTTTCCGAAGCGGAGCAGCACCTCGCGGCGGGGCGTGTTCTCGACGCGATGCACTCGGCATCGAAAGTTCTCGAGGAGTACTCGTGGTGCCCCGCGCCGCTACCCGAAGAGGTGTTGAGGGATGTCGTCGGAGGCGCAGAGCGCGTCCTCGATCAGTGCATGGGATCTTCCAGCGCGGAAGAGACCGCCCAGGCGAGAGATCTCCGCGATCAGCAATTGGTCCTGATCCAAGGACTCAGGCGCGACTACTCGCAGCTGCGGGCGACCGAACGTGTTCTGGCTGAGGCAAATGAGAGCGCTCAGCGTCTGGCGGAGGGACACGAGGCAGACTCGATCGGAGCAGAGGGGAAACGGGGCGCGGCGACGGCACCTGCTTCGGGACATCGGCCCCTTGCGCAAGAGTTCGAACTCTCGATGGCCCAGGCCGAGCGCGCGATCGCAGCCCGCCGACCCCTCGAGGCGGTGCGGCACTACCGAGACATGTTGATCTTGTTGGAGTGGGACCGCGAGCTCGACCCCGAAGGCGCGATCGCTGCTCAGTTGGAGGCCCAGCTGCGGGCTCTCGGCAGCAGTGTAGCCGCGCCCGTGCGGGCAGGTCCGGCAGAAGAGCAATCTCCACCCACACCCAGTGCGGAGCCCACACCCAGTGCGGAGCCCCCCAAAATACCTCCCGCGATTTCGTAGGTGTGGTCGAAGCGGCGAGGGGCGCGGGCCGTAGCTCGGCCGGATTTCTCCCGCCGAGCTTCATCCCGTCCGCCCCCATCTCCAGCCGCCTGCTGTTCGATCTGCGCCTCGAGACCGGCGAGCGCAGCGCTTATCCTCCGCCAGGCTTTGTCGGGGCGGCCGGAGCTGGTTCGTCGCCGGGGGTTTCCCCCGCGCTGTCACTAGGGGGATTCGCTTCGCCGGCGCTTTCCGAAGTTTCGTCAGCGTCTTCGGGTGCGTCTTCGGCACTCGAAGTGCCACTCTCTGGGTTGAACCTCATCAGGATCTTCTCGCCGTCGAACTTGAAGACATCGATTCGTCCGAGCGCGTCGCGAAGTCCTGGATCGACGTTCCTTTGCTTCTCGATGTTCTCGAGGAAGGCGACGGAGCTCTCCGGCGTGAAGTCACTCTTGTTGTACAGACTACCGAATCGGAACGTGGCGAGTTCGGCAGCGACAACCTCTCCTTGGTTGATCTCCACGATCCCGATGAGGTGCACGTTCATGAAGCGACCCGCGGGGATGAAGAAGGGTCCACCTTCAGGTGTTTGTATGGTGAGCATGAGCTCGAGAAGGCCCTCGGGAGTCGAACCACAATAGAACTTTGAGAGTTCGCCGACTGTTGCGTCTTCCGACTGTAATGCATGGTTGACGATGACAGTGAGCTCATCTGGAGTCAGCTCGATCGGCTCACCGGAAGCGACTTTGAACCGGGCAATGATCGACTCGGTTTCGAGTTTCGAGCGCTCGACAGTCGGCATTTCGAGGGGCGAGACCTCGAATGCGCCATCGATCCCGAGTTTGATCGCGATCCCGGCCCCGATCATCACGACGACGCCGAGCACAGCGAGACAGCCGCAGCAGCGCCAGAATGTAAAGAAGGAGCCGCCGCTCTTCGCGGGGGCGGTCGATTCACTCGTGGCTTCTGTTTGCCACGAGTCGATCTCAGGTGCAGTGTTCGGTTCGTGCGTCATGAAATGGCCTTCCGTCGCTGGTGGGTCGACCCCGCGTCCGATGGGTGGCAAGGAAAATGGGGCTGACCCCGGCTGCGCAGCATCCTAGTGAGTTGTCGCAGAAGTTCACTAGGAGGCTGTCGGAAAACTCATTCCGACCGACGATTTGAGCTTCCGGCGCCCT
>CALEHF010000406.1 GCA_937876125.1 uncultured bacterium | reverse complement strand
CTCGCGTCCCTCGATTCTCGCGTCCCTCGATTCCCGCGTCCCTCGAACTCCGAGTCCCTCGATTCCTGAGCGGTTGGTGTTCCCAGAGCGACCCCCTCCTTCCAACCGACACGCGCCTTGGGCGCGCACTCGAGAGGACTCGGCTGAGGACTCGGGAAATCGATCCGGCGAACGGAACCGAGTGTCGATACTGACTCAGCGCCCAAGGAAAACTCATTCCCGGGCAAACAGCTCCAAAGCACAGCGGAGGAGCAACAGAGGGTGCTGAACAGTAGAGAGCGCTGACACGACGCTTTCGCGCTGATCGGAGCGCGGCAGGCTCCGACGCTCGGGAGTCTACGCAAGGCTCCGGACAGCGTCAAGGAACCGTGGAACACGTTCGGTCCAAGATCCGTTCCCGTCGTCTCTGCAATTGAAGAACCGGTGGCTAGGCTAGCCCTGGAATAAGCGAATGATCACGGCTACGGCTTGCCGATTCGCCGCAAGACCGGCAGTCTCGGGTGAAGTGCTGTGGTTTCAAGTTTACGTCGTTACTTCACCCGAGACTGCCTCATCGTCGCACCATCGGCGAGGACCTCCTCAGGTCGATCACCTTGGTGCTCCTCGTCTTGCGACGAATCGCCGGCGCCTCGCTCGCAATCATCCGCTGATTCCAGGGCTAGCAGCCTGTCGGGTGATGCGAAACTTCCCCATCGTCCTGGAGTCCGGCTAGAATCCGGCCGAGCAGGCCCTTCTGACCGCACCCGGGTGCCCCTGGATCGCGGCGCGTGCTTTGCCCCCGCTCAGCCGGTGGCCTCAAAGTTCCGACGGGCCGCTCGGGCCCAGAATCCGAGGCCCGCATCCCTGATTGGTGAGCCCAGCGTGAGTCTTCTGCCAAAACATACGAAGTCGCTCCCGTCGTTCTCTGTCGCGCTCCTGTTGGCAGCCGCCCTCATCACATGGGCGGGTCACTGGGAAGAGCGACGCCTGGAGGCGGCCCCTCCCCCCGTGTCGGCAGTAGCAGGGGGCGAGATCGAGGTCGAGCTGCTCGAGCGAGCACTCAGCGGGCGACTCGCCGCGAACGCGCTCGACATCGAGAAGAAGCAACTGCGTCTCGAGGACAGGACATTGCCGCTACGCGATGTCCTCAGAATCCGATTTCGTAAAGCCCAGACCGCACCGCGCTGGCTGCTTTCCGTTCGACTCGCCGACGGCACCCGTCTGCACGGTGAGCTGCTCCCTTCCGACGATCCGGACAAACTCCGATTGAAGGTCTCCTCTCTCGAAAAGACGATCGGCATTCCTCTCGAGTGGGTTCGGGAGATCGCAAAGGGAGTCGAGGTCGCGCCATTGACCACCGTGGTCGCAACCGAGGATTCGGTCGAGACGACGAGAAACGCGACGATCAGCGGGGTCATCGAGACCATCGGACCGAATGGCGTGACGATCGAAGACGCTGCGCTCGGGTCCCTCGAGTTGCCGTGGGCGCAGATCGAACGTGTGCGCGTCGCCGCTCTCGACCCCGCACCGACCCTGCCGATCGATCGCCTCCCCTGCTTTGTGGAGACCGACGATGGCAGTCGGATCCACGGAGCGCTCACTGCGCTCGATCCAACCTTGCTCACACTCGACAGCCCTCTCACCGGGAAGCTCTCGATTCCGGAGGCGCATCGGGTCGGCCTCGAGCTGCTCCTCGACCGCATCGCGTACCTCTCCGACCGCGAGCCGATCGAGGTCGAGGAGGGAATCCCGTTCTCCGAATACTTTCCGTGGACCTGGAGGCGCGATCGCAATGTGCTCGGTAACTCCCTGCGGATCGGGCGAGAAACCTTTCGCAAAGGAATCGGAGTCCACTCGAAGTGTGCACTCACGTACGGCATCGAGCCGGGAGATGAAGTGTTCCGCGCCAAGGTAGGGATCGACGTCGCCGGGCGACCGGTCGACGACAACCCTCGGGTCGGCTCCGTGCGCTTCGTGGTCCTCCTCGATGGAGAAGAAGCCTATCGCTCAGGAGATGTCGGCTGGGCCGACACTTCGGTCCCGGTGCAGGTCCCCCTCACCGGCCACACTCGGTTGACCCTTCTCGTCGAGATGGGGATCGGCCACCACGTCCTCGACCGCGCTGACTGGGGGGACGCGCGCATCCTCCGGAAATGAGATCGATGCGAATTCCACCTTCGCTGTCCACCTGCCATTCCCAGCGCTCTCCCGCCTTCGGAAGGACCTTGCCCTTCGAGCCCACTAGCCTATCTCGGGACGCAGCGGCTCGAAAAGCATCGGCGGGCTTTGCCGTCGCGGTGCTCGCCGCCCTCGCGATCGTTCTGCTCGGAGCCGGTGCCCCGAATTCCTCCTTGGACGCGGCTCCGCCTCCGCCCTCGAACGATCTTTCGACCTATTGGGATGCCGCATGGCAGGCGGGTCGAGACGGCGACAGTGGCGTCTGGGATCTCGGCGGCGCGATCTCACGAGCCCCGGTCATCTTGGGACTCTCTCCCGAGGACTCTCGCTGGGTCACCACCGAGGTCGCCTTCCGGCGCCTTTACGAAGACGCTCTCTCCATCGGTCGACCCGATCGGGCGCGCGCGATCGTCGAGGCGTTCCTCGAAGCCAGCCCTTCACTCCCAGCCTCGATCGCCGGACCGGGTCATCACCTGCTCGGCATCCTGAAGCACCTCTCCGGTGATCTCGAGGGCGCGCGCCGCGAGTGGGATTCCCTCGGTTTCATCTCGGACTTCCAGATGATCGGCCCCTTCGAGAACGAGCGCGGCAGTGGCTTCTCGGCTCGCTACGATCCGGAATCCACAATCGATCTCGCTGCCGAACTCACCGGCAAACGCGGCAAAGTGTCGTGGCGTCGATGGTCTGAGATGGGAATCGCAGGACAGATCGAACTCGCTGAGATGTTCCGCCCCGCGGAAGAGTCCCTCGCCTACCTCGTCACTTGGCTCACTGTCACAGAGCCGACCGAAGCCGTGTTTCGGGTCGGCTCGTCGGGCGCCTACAAGATCTGGCTCGGCGATGAGTTGATCTTCGAACTCGATGTCGATCGTCCCATCCGACTCGATCAAGAAGCGATTGCCGTACAACTGCACCCCGGCCAGAGCCGTCTTCGCATCCTCACGGGTCAGACCAAGGGGCGCTGGGCATTTAGGATCCGCGTCACCGACGACGCGGGACACGCCCTCAAAGCCGTGACGGTCTCCGCTGAACCTCCCAACGATCCGAACACCGTCACCAAACTCGAGGCGACCCGGACCGCGACTCCCGACCTCGGGGCGCGGACCCGACTCGCGAGCGGCGCCCCATCGGCTGCGGGGGCCGCGCTCGCTGGCTGGATCGCGAGCGAGGTCCACGCCCACGATCGGAATGATCACCCCGATCGCGAAGCGTACCGCCAGGCGATCGAACTGGACGCGAACCAACCACTCCTTTATCACCTCCTCGCCCAGAGCTACGCGCAAGAAGTGGGGCACGCGGCGGAGCGCGAAGAGAACCCTCGACGCGATGCGCTCGAGCGCGCGCTCGAGCTCGATCCCACCTTCGATCGTGCTCGACTCGCTCTGGTCGAGTACTACGTGAATCGCTTCGGAAACATTGAGCGCGCGAGCGAGCTGCTCACCCCCGCCCTCAAGAGGCCCAAAGTCTCACCCGGAGCGCTCGAACTCGCTCGCCGACTCGAGACTGCCCGTGTGGGCTCCCACCTCGCCGAGCGTTGGCAACAGAAACTGGCCGAGGGACTCGATGAGGAGCTCCGGCTGCCAGTGCGAATGAGTGAGGTGAGGGACGCCCGTAGCCGAGGCGAGACGGCAAAAGCGATCGCGCTCATCGACCAGGGACTCTCCTTTTCGCCGCTCGAAGACGCCCTCGTCATGGCTCGAGCCGAGCACGCGACCCGACACGGCGATCTTGAACTCTCGCACGAACTTCTGAAGCGACGCGTTCAATCGCGCCCCCATGCAACGGAGGCTTGGAGCGCGCTCGCGTCATACGAGCGATCGATCGACAACCTGGATGCAGCTCTCATCGCCATCGACGAAGCGCTGCGGATCGCCCCTCAAGCGGAGGAGCTCTACGAGGAGCGCGGGCACCTGCTCCACTCCCTCGGACAGGATGCTGCCGCTCTTGCCGCCTGGGGCATCTCCTTGGATCTCGAGCCGAACCAACCGCGCCTGCGAACCCACACCGAGTTCCTCGAGTCGAGCGCTCCGGGGATCGACCGCGAATTCCGCATCGACGTCGAGTCGCGCATCGCGGCGGCGCTCCGAGCCCCGATCAAGGCAGAGGACGCCTATCGCATTTTGCTCGAGAACCAAGCGAGCGAAGTCCAAGAGGACGGCACAGCGGTCCGCTATCACCAACGCGTTCTGCGGATTCTCACCGACGCGGGCATCCGCCAGCTCGATTACCACGTCGTCCAGTACGCTCACGGTGAGCAATGGGTGAAGGTCTTGAAGGCGAGGGTCCACCACGCGGACGGCTCCTTCGCGGACGCGCGTATCCGCAACCGCGACCCCGTCGTGCGAGAAGGAGAGTATCCGGTTTGGAGTCGCGCGTTCGTCGACATGCCTCCCCTCTCCCGCGGGGATGTCGTCGAGATCGAGTACCTCAAGGAAGACCTCCGACAGTCGTTCTTCGGCGACTATTTCGGAGAAGAGATGCTCTTCGGCGGCTTCCTCCCCCGCGACGAGACGATCTACACCGTGCGGTTCCCGAGCGGCCGCAGTCTCTTCCACAAGAACTACGGGATCGCCGCGGCTGAGATCACCTACTCGGAGGGACGCACCCAGTGGCGCTGGCACTCGACCGAGTCGAACAAGGTCGAACCCGAGCCGGGCGGGCCACCCATCTCCGAACTCGTCCCCCGGGTCGAAGTCTCGAGCTACGAAACCTGGGATGAGTTCGCCACTTGGTACCACCACCTCATCCGCCGCCAGTTCGAGGCGAGCCCTGAGATCCAAGAGAAGGTCGCCGAGCTGACCCAGGGAATCACGGATCGGGCCGAACAAGTCCGAGTGGTGTACGAGTTCGTCGCGAACGAGATCCGCTACATCGCGTGGGAGTTCGGCGTGCACGGATTCCTTCCGTACAACGCGAGCACCATTTTCACGCGCCGCTTCGGCGACTGTAAGGACAAGGCGACCCTGATCTGCACCATGCTCGGAGAACTCGACATCGAGGCGTGGCCTGTCCTGATCAATGGAACCCGCCAGCGCCCCAACGAGGATCTTTCTCTTCCTCTCATTTCCCACTTCAACCACTGCATCGCCTACGTGCCCGAAATCGACGGCGGCCTTTTCGTCGACGGCACCGCCGAGAATCACGGCGTGCGGCAGCTGCCAGGAATGGACTACGGGGCGGAGATCGTCGTCGTGCGCGATGACGGGGCAGAACGTCACAAGATCCCGTGGAACTCACCGGATGACATCGCGGTCACGGAGGATTCGAAGATCGTGATCTCGAAAGACGGCACGGCGACGATCGATCAAGTGGATGTGTTCACCGGCGACTACGCTGTGATGTTCCGCGATCAGTTCGAAGTCGCCTCGAAGCGAGAGGAATTGATCGAGCGAATCCTCGGAGGACGTTTCCCTGGCCTCGAGGTGAAGAAGATCACGACCAGCGACCTCGATGACCTGAGTCAGCCGGTGACGATTGAGCTCGAGCTGGCCGTTCCTCGTTTCGTCGACATCGGCGAGCCGCAGATCGAGCTCCCCCCGGTGAACGATCTCCTCTCGACCCTTTCGGGGATCGGCAACTCAGCGAGTCGTCCCAACCGCACCCAGGACCTTTTGCTCGGCAATCCGCGCGGTGGATCGCTTCGGATCGAGATCACGATCCCCGACGGGTTCCGAGTCGGCTCGCTCCCCGAGGGAATCCATCTCTCCGATGACCGAATCCAGTGCGATTTCGACTTCAAAAAGAGCGAGAAGGGGATCGTCATCGAACGCACGTTCCGAATGCTCACCCCGCGAATTCCGCCGGCGGAGTACGAGAGCTTCAAGGCCATCGTCGATCAGGTGGAAGCGAAACTCGCCGAGCGCATCATTCTCGAGCCGAGCAAGGAGGTGAACTGATGAGCAGTCTCCACCTCGCTCGCCTGGACCGACGGAACGCGCTTCCCGCCTTCCTCCTCGTGGCGGCGCTCGTTTCCTCGGTCGTCGTGGCCGAAGATTGTCGGGCGCAAGATTTAGGTTCGGTGATCGCCTCAGCCGAAGAGTGCAGTGGAGAACTCGGAGCACTGCGCACGGCCTGGTGGGACACACTCACGGCGGACCCGGATTCTCTCATTTCCCGCGCGATTTTGATGCGCTGGGACGAAACCCTCGGCCTCGCCCCCATCGGGGGACCCACGGCAATGGAGTGGAGTGCCCTCGCCGATCGCACGCAGAACGGGTGGAACCGCCGTCGGATTCTCAGGCACGCACACCAAGGGAGCTTGTCCACCGACGCGATCGCCTCTCCCGCCGACTTGGGCCTCTTCAAAGGAGTGCCGAGGCGCTGGTTGGGGATCGGTCCCTTCGGTCAGTCGATCAATTCGGAGCTGTATGAAAACCGCCCTGCTCTCCTCGACTACGACGGTCGACGCAGTGAGAAGGGTCTTCACGGGACGGTCGATTGGCGCGAGCTGCCGGTCTCGCAATTCGAGTCATCCATCACTCCGTCGCGCATCTCGTGGCGGTTCGGTGGGGCTTGGATTCTCCGCTCCCGCTTTCAGCTCGCAGCACGAGCCGATAGTGTGTTCCTCTCGGTCTCGACCCGAGGCTCCGTGCGCCTTCTCCTCGATGGAAAGCCGTTGGTCACCATTGATCGCGAACGCGAGCACTTGCCTCGAGCGATCCGAGTCCCCGTGTCGCTCGCTCAAGGGACGCATACGTTTGGAGTGATCAGCGATGGCGCGACCTTGGCCATTTTGCTCACCGATCCTCGAGGTAACCCGATCCCCATCCGCGAACTCGATCCCACCTCGGTCGGCTCTGAGGCCGGCTGGGAGCCGCAGCCAGACCTGAAACCGATCGGGCTTCACGACCTGACGATGGAGCCTGTCTCCGATCGCGATCGTGCCGCGCGCACGCTCATCGCGATCCTCGAGGAGGATCGGATCGCAGTCGATCGCCTCTTTCCCGAGAGCGAGATCGACGGACCCGGAGCACCAGCGCTCGCGATCGCCGCGGAGCGCGCACTCTCCTTTCTTCCTTGGTTGCCGAGTGAAGTGACCCGAAGCCGACTCGATCGCTTCCGCGCCGCCGGACTCGCCGCCGAGCCCAACCTGGTCCCGATTGCGATCGCCGCCGCGCGCACTCTGGCGGATGAAGACAAAATCGGTGAGGCGATGCGTGCGCTCGACGCGCTCACCGAGTCCGCGCCCCGCTCTCTCTTGGTCTGGCAGACGCGCGAGTCGATCACTCGCGAGCAAGGTTGGCGTCGGGAGCGGGAAAACTCACTGGCTGCGCTCGCCTCGCTCGCGCCTGACCACTCCGCGGTCCTTCGGGCGAAGAGGCGCGCAGCCCAGGACCTCGGGCGCAACGACCTCGTTTTTGACATCGACAAGAAGCTCTTCGAGCTCGAGCCCGGAATGGGGACCGGTTCGACCCTCGCAAGTCACTTCGTCGAGCGGGAAGACCTGGGGGCGCTCCGAGAACTGGTCAACAGGCTCGAGCAGCTCGACCCTGGTTCGAGTCAGATTCTCGGCCTGCGCAGTCGCTATGCACTACGCTTCGGCGAGGAGAAGATGTTCAGGGAAGCTCTCCTCCCCCAGTGGCTCGAATGGCAGCCCGAAGATCCTTCCCACTGGGATGAACTCGCGGGCCTCCAGATCGAGAAGGGGCTGCTCGACGAAGCGATCGGTTCGCTCGAGGAGGCGCAGGTCCTTGATCCGGGCGATCACGACCGCGCGAATCGAATTGCGCACCTGCGCGCCGGGACCCCGCTCCCGGGAACGGCTCCCAAAGAAGCGTGGGAGCAGGAGATCGTTCCGCTCGAGGAGATCCTGGCCGACGCGCCTCCCCCAGGTTCCTATCCGGGGGCGAATGCCGTTCTGCTCTTCGATCAGATGGTCAGCGACGTTTCGGCAACGGGGGGCATCACCGAGATGGTGCACCAAGTCATCCGACTCGAGTCTCAAGAAGCGATCGCAGCCTACTCGACCCTGCCGACCGCCGGCGAAGTGCGGGAGATCGCAGTGCTCACCCCCGACGGTCGGCGACTCGAACCCACCGGTGGTTCGACCGGCGGCGGCTACACCCTTCCGGGGCTCGAACCGGGTGCACTCATCGTGGTTCGGACCGTGCGGCAGCAAGACTTGCGTCGGCGGGAAGACCTGCGCATTGGACCGTTCTACTTCCAGGATCCAGACTTCGAAGTCGCATTCCATCGCTCCGAGTGGGTCGTGCGGCTCCCTGCCGATTGGGACCCCGAGGTGCTCACCAAAGGGGGCGCAGAGCCTCCGGTCGAAACGGTCGCGGACGGAGTCCGTCGACTCGCATGGCGGGTCGATCGCGCGGCGCGCCCCGAGCCGGAGCCGCTCCTCCCCCCCACGACCGAAGTACTCCCGAACGTTGAAGTGCGCTGGCCGCTCCCTTGGTCGGACGTACTCCCCAACATGGCGGCCAATGGGGTCCTCGACGATCGCACCACCCCCACTCTCACCGCTGCGGCGGCGAAGATCCTCGCGGGGGTCACCGGAACGCGGGCGAGGGTCACCGCTCTTTATGAAGCGGTCTGTGAACGCACGACCGACGGTAACGGCGGAAACAGCGCGACCGCGGTCTGGCTATCTCGCGACGGAGATCGAAATCTGCTGCTCGCCGGACTTCTGCGTGCGGCTTCGATTCCATACCAGCGCGTGTATGCCGCCCCGTCGCCGGAGCGGATCCCCTGGGTCAATTGGTCGAGCCCGCACGATGCCAATTTCCAGTTAGCGCTGATGGAGGTTCTCGATGAGGAGGGAACGTCGATCTGGCTCAACATCCCCTCGCGGATGGCGCCGATGGACCGCATCCCAGCGGAGGTCCAGCGCGGCCGCGCCATCCGCCTGACACACACGGACGGCGAGTGGTTCAGCATGCCGGATGGGAATCCGCTCGATGAGGCGCAAGCGCTCATCGGCACGATCACCCTCACCGGTGAGGGCCCCACGGCGACCCTGGCTGGCGCACTCGAAATCCGTGCGCTCGGCGCAGCGGCGTTCAAAGAGCAAGTAAAGAACATGCCGCCCTTCCAGCGGACTCAAATGGTGCAAGGGTTCGTTCAGCAAACTCTCCCCGGATCGAAAATTCTGAGTGGCCAGCTCGAGAACTACACGGTGCGCGACGCTCCGTTTCGTGTGGCGTTCGAAATCGAGGCACCGAATTTGATTCAGCTTCGCGACGGAGTGCCGAGCCTTTCGAGCGCGATTCGCCTCAATCGGCTGCGTGGTATGCTGCGGACTTCAGATCGGAACTTCCCGTTCTACAACGGCCGCAGCAACACCTCGTGGGAGAGCCTCACCATCGAACTCGGGGACTATCGCCCGATCGACCTTCCGGAGGACGTCGAGTACGACGGACCGTGGGGCAAGTTTGTCGCGAAGAGCCGATTGGAGGGAAACACCCTTCACCTCGAGCGGCTCCTCGACATGCATGCGTTCCTCGTCGAGGCGGACCGCTGGGAGGAGTTCTCTGAATTCTGCCGACAAGTCGACCGCCGCGAGGAGCTGCGCATCTCTTTGGAAATCGCGACGCCCTGACCGGCGGATGACCTCGAACATCATCGGCGCGGTCGGCCCGGCAATACGACCGAGCTTGCCCCTCCGAACAATCCTGACTTCGCGCGGCCGGCTTCCTTCTCATCCGAAGGAATCCGGCCGTTTCTTTCGACTCCGCCGGGAACTCGAACCGCGCCAAACCACGCACTTCGCGGTACCATCGGTGCTTCTAGTCGTATCTCTGGCACTCGCTCGTCCGGGTCCTCCCGGTTCGGAAGCATCCCCGGAAGGACCCGTCGAATGCTCTCCTCAAGGTCGCATCGTCGATGGTCAAGGAGACCCGCTGTCCGGAACCCGCAGCTCGCGGCGATCGGACCGTTCCGGTCCTCTGACATGTTCAATCGAATGCTCACCTCCCTGGCCCTGGTCCTCCTCTGGCTCTCCCCCGGTCTCGCCGGCGCAGATGAGGGTTCGGCTGGAGTGACGCTCGGCGATGCAACGCGCATGACGGTGGGCGACCGTACGATCACCGTCCGACCGATCTTCATCCATGGCATCGCCGTCGATGGGGCGCGGGAAGTCACGATCTCCACTCGGAAGATGCAGACGACCCGGCGGCTCGGTGCGCTCCCCACTCTCCCCCTCGTCGCTCCAAGCACCCAACTCCCCCGAGAATGTTGGAAGACAGTGGAGCTCGCGCTCTCCAGGCTCGGGCACTTGCCAGACTCTTGGGAGGCGGCTCCGGGGTGGCCCAGAGAGCGTTGGGTCGAGATCGACGGACGCTTGCGACACGCACTCGTCCATGCGGTACATCTGACGGAGACGAATGAGCAAGTCGAGCTGTGGATCGCTCCCGAGACCGAGGAACTCCTGACCCAACGCGACCTGGACCGTCACGGCGGCGAGTTCGAAGGTGAGGTCGTCGGGCGCATTCCCGCGAACCTGCTCCCCTACTCGGCCACCGTCCCGACGACAATCGTGCCGCTGGTCGATCTGCGCGTTCTGCCGACGGGAAGCGGCCCCGTGTTCACCGATGGTGCAGGGCAGTTCACCGTGGTCTCCGGCGGAACCAGCGTTCTCGCGACCGCCGAACTGACCGGAGCCTTTGTCGAGGTGCAGAACCAAGGGGGTCCTGGCACGCAGGTGTTTGCCCCTCTCTCCTTAGGGACGGTCAGCACCTTAGAGTTCGGCGATCCGACTTCAGAGTTCATCAGCGCTGAAGTCTCGGCCTACGCCATTCCGAGTGCGGCGCGCCGCTGGCTCCTCGAGGCCTCTCCCGGACTCGCCGCAGCGAGCGCCCCGGTTCTCGTCCACGTCAACATCGCGGGAACCTGCTACTCCGCCTACCTTCCGCTCTTCCAAGTGATTCAGCTCACTCGGGCGGGAGGCGGGTGCGCGAATGCCTCGTACGGAACCTTGCTCGCACACGAATTCTTTCACCACATCCAGAACCAGCTCCCCGGGACCGCTGAGCTCGAAGTCGAGGAGGCGAACGCCGATATCTTCGCGGCCTTCTTCTTGGATGATCCGCGGATCGGGCTCCACTACATGGGGCCGAGTTCGTCTTTGCGCGATCTCTCCCTCGACGTCCTATACCCCGTTCCCAGTAGCGTACCGCAAGACTCGGGACTCCCCTTGGCCGCTGGATTCTGGGACTTTCGCAGCGAGCTGATCGCCTCGCTCGGGCCAGAGGTCGGGGCTCAAGCTGCGGTCGAGTTGTGGCTGACTTGGGTCTTTGCCGGAAGCGGAATCCTGGACCCCGGCACCCTCGAAGAATTGCTCATTCTCGACGACGACGACGGGGACCTCTCGAATGGAACGCCGCACGGCACCGAATTGATCGCCGCTTTCCCACCCCACGGCCTGTCGCTCCCCCTCGAGCCGGTCACGGGTTTATCCTGCCAGGCGATCGAAGAGCGGGTCGAGCTCGCATGGACGCTGCCCACGCTGGGGACTCAGACTTCCATCGAGATCCACCGCGACGGGGTAGTCCTCGCGAACCTTTCCGCCACGGCGACGAGCTACATCGATCCGCTCCCCCCGGCCGGGTTCCACGAGTGGTTCGTGGTCACGCGGCAAGGACCGGGGGCCGAGCTGAGCGCGGCGTGCCCTCAGACGCTGACCACAGTGCTCCCTTTCATCCGCGGCGATGTCACGGGGAACGGGATCCTCGATCTGGGAGACGCCATCAACCTGTTGACCTACATGTTTTCAGGAAGCCCGATGCTCACGTGTCTCGATGCCGCGGACTTCGACGACGATGGCACCAACGATCTGGCAGACGCTCTCAATCTCCTCGGATATCTCTTCGGAGATGGTGCCCCGCCGGTCGCACCGTTCCCCGAGAGCGACTACGACCCGACACCGGACTCGTTGCTCTGCAACTGAACGCCGGACGGCTCACGAACTTCGAACGAAAAAAGGGGAGCCCCAGTGGGCTCCCCCGTATTTTTAGGATAACTGTTCGTGCTCCTGGGGTTCTCTTGGCCTTAGATCTTCCCGTCGAGCTGTTTCTCGACCCACTCCGGGTCGAGAGTCCCCTTGATCACGGTCTGAATCACAGCGGCCTTCATGTAGGTTCCCTTCCAACTGAACCCGGCGTGGCCGGGCTTCAGCTTCTTCAGGAACTTCGGGTTTTCGCGAGTACTGACCCCCTCGCGTCCTCCCTGAGTCGCGGCGAGCACTCCGTCCTTGAGCTTGAAGCCGAAGGTCCGTCTCTCGTCCGCGTGCATGAGAGGGAACTCTCTCGGCATAGGATTGCCGGTGTGTCTTTGTCCCCCGCTGAGACGGACCAGCTGCTCGCCGATGTTGCTCCCGACCATCTTGTTGCCCTTGTTCCAGGCGTAGACCGCGGCGAGAAGATCGCCCTTTTTCATGATCTCGGTCAGCAAGTGGACCTCGATGTCCATCTCGACATTCGTCCACTCGGCTTTGTGAAGCCACGTTCCGTATTCGGCGACGACAATGGTGTCACCATAGTAGGAACGGGTGCCACCCTCCCACCCTCGGGACCACTTCACACGCTTCTTGAACTTTTCAATCGAAGGGAACCAGTCGAGGGCCATGCCGTGATCGGCGTCCTGGAACTTGTAGGTGAGGACGATCTCGCCGGTCTCGCTGTTCCACTCGACCGACGTCGCTGAAAAGAGCCCGGCGATCGCCTCGCGCCTCCTGACAAGGAGGCGCGCTTCTGCCTGAGCCTTCTCGGCCGCGGCGAGCTCTTCGGGCGTCGGCTCCCTCTCCTCGTCCCCCTCCCCTTCCTTCCCATTGCCCGGCGGATCGCCGCCGTCTTGGGCGAGGCTGATCATCGGCTGACCTGCGAAAAGGACGATCATCAAGAGGGTGAGGAGCCAAAATCCCGGTCGGACACTCCGTGGAAATCGCTGGACTGTCTTAGGGGAGAGATCAGTTGCGCACCGCATCACGATATCTTTCATTCACCATTCCCTTTCCCTGGCGGGCTCGCTGCCGATTGTAGGCGGGATCCCAAGGACCACAACGACTGTTTTTCCCGAACAATCCTCCACTCGCCCTAGAATCGAGGCTGTCGGGCACTCCGCTGCTGCAGCCCTCTCTTGAGACTCCTGTCATTGTCTACGAGAAAACGGGTGTAGAGCGTCAGCTCCACACCCGTTCTCTATCTGACCCGACTCGCGGACGAGCTCATTTTCCGTCTGGATTGTCCGGTGTGCGCTTCTCATCAACCGTCATGACAGTGAACTTGCCACCCGTCGCGTCGGCAAGTTCTTTCAGCCACTTGTTCGCGCTCACGAGATCCGGGTTCGGATCCGTGCCGTCCGGATACCTCATCGTATAGAATCCAAACGTATGAATCTTGATCTTCCGAAAACGGTTCATTTCGAACAGCTTGTCGAGAATCGGGCGGGTAGCTTCCGTGTTCTTTCCGTCTTTCGACGGAAGACCGTCCGAGAGGAAATAGATCGTGTTGGTGCGGGCATCGGACTGGAAAGCCTCCACCAAAGCTTCGAGCGTCGCGGTGTTCCCCTTATCCTTGATCGACTCGATCCACTTGAACGCTTTGTTCTTGTTGCCAGGGGTCCCGGGAACCGCCTGCTTCAAGAACTTTGAGGCGGTGGTGTCGAAACGAACGCAATTGAAGAATGCGGCCTTATCGAGCTTGCGGATGACTCGCGTGAGCTCGCGCTTCGCCATGCTCATCCGTGTCCAGAACTCCGCGAGGCGAATCTGCTCTTGGGTCATCTGCCCGCCGCCGGATCCTCCACCACTATCCGATCCGTCACCGTGAGCCAAGCCGGGGATGTCATTCTTCATCACATACTTCATGGACCCCGACGTATCGATCACGAAGACGATGTTCTTCGACTCGATTGGAACTCCCCAGAAGTCGGGATCCTCGCCGCTGCGCTTGCGCTCCACCCCAGTGGTGCCCGCGGTCGAAGCCTTCGGATCGAAGCTGTCCTTGTTCGGGGCCCACCACTTGATCCACTCATCGATCACTGGAAAGTCTTGGCCGGTGAGAATCCAGAGAGCGTCACACACCTGGTGATACAGAACGTCGCGGCGCTTCTTCACGAGTTTCTCAAGAAGATCGATCAGCGGCTGGATTGCCTCGCGCTGCTGGCTCTTGGACAGGTAATCGACCGCGGCCCCCTGCACGAACGGGGACTTGTCACCGAGATACATTCCCAGCTGGGTCGTCGCCTCACTACCCGAGATGCCCGCAGTGATGTCGACGAGGTAGACTCGTTCGCGGAAATCGCCTTTGCCATCAATCTTGTCGTAGCGCACCTTCACGAACTCGAGCGAGCCATCCTTCCCCGCGAGAAGCTTCAGAACCTCCTCGTAGAGCTTCGGAGTTGTGGCGTGCTCATATCCTGCGTCGTAGAGGTACTGGTATGCGTCCTCTTCATCCAGATCAGCCATCTCGCGCAGAAGTGTTGAAACCGAATCGGAGTCGTCGGCAGCGGATGCCTTCGCGATGTCCTTCTTCAGAGTCTTGAGCTCTTTCGACGCAGCGAATGCTGGCACGATGAGACCGATCACGAGGAGGAGCGCCAAATAGGACGAGCGCTTCAGGGCCATCCTCTGGTCCTTTCAGTTGAAGTGAACGGGGGAGCGACGACCGGGGGAAGCCCTACGAGCACCCCGCCGTTCCATTCGCTCCGCGATCTTTGAGTTCAATCACCCTGGTCACCCTCCGCAAACGGACGACCGGGGCGCAGCTACTATATCGGCAGCGTTCCAGAGCGACCACCGCTCCATCCAGGTCCGATGGACAGGAATGCGGACAAACTGCGGATTTCCACCCCCGCTACGCCTCGATCTGGACCGGCGTTGGAGGCGAATGGCTAGTTTCCACCCTCCGACCTGAAAGAGGGCATCGATGCCGCGCCTTCGATCCGGAATACTGTCGTCCCGGGCCCCCCGAGGGCCAAGACCCCCTTGCCGAGGAGGCCCCTTGAGCGATCGATATGAGTCCGCCGAGCGCGTCGTCGACAACGCCGGGCGCCCGTACCACATCGGGGTCGGTCCCGGTGAAGTCGCCCCCCAGATCCTTCTCGTCGGGGACCCGGCCCGGGCGGAACGCGCAGCAAAGCGCTTTTCTACCCTGGAAGGAAGTTGGCGGAATCGCGAATTCACGACCTTTACTGGGGAGTTCGAGGGGGTCCGGACCACGGTCATGGCCACGGGGATCGGCTGCGACAATACCGAGATTGCGGTGATCGAGCTCGCCCAGCTGATCGAGAGCGCCGTTCTGATCCGGGCAGGGACCTGTGGAGCGGTGCAGCCCGATCTCTCGATCGGCGATCTGGTCGTCACCTGGGGAGGGGTGCGGCTCGAAAACACCTCGACCTACTTCGTCCCCGAGGGCTATCCAGCGGTGGCCCACCCGGAGGTGATCACAGCGCTTTCGAATGCCGCGGAGGAGGTCGGAGCACCGTGGCGATTGGGGATGACGGCGACCGCTCCGGGGTTCTACGGAGCGCAGGCGCGCAACGTCGAGAAATTCCCACCGCGCTACCCGAACCTCATTGAAGACCTGGCGCGGATCGGGGTAGCCAACCTCGAGATGGAGACTTCGACGCTCCTGACGCTGGCCTCTCTGGGAGGCTTCCGTGCGGGTTCCGTGTGCACCGTCTTCGCGGAACGCGCTGCGAATCGGTTTGTCGCTCCGGATGAGAAGCACACCCTCGAGGACCGGGTCGTCGATGTTGCGCTGCGGGCTCTCAAATCTCTGGGGATGCAGGGATAGGGGACGGAGGGCTCACCGGGCGCCCGAGTCGTCAGACACAAGCTCGACGCGCTCAGTTCGACGTGCCGCCGGTTCGGTAGTACTCGATGAACTGCGTCTCGAATGTCCCGAACGGAATCCCGTACTCGGTGAGGACCTCGGAGATCGCTTTCCCGCGCCGACTTCGGTGACCCTCGATGTAATCGAAGAGAATCGCGCGCCCGTAGGGGTGGATCTCCATCAGGTAGTGAGCGAGCGCCCACGCCTGCGCGTAGAACTGGCCGCTCAATTGGGCTCGCGGCATGCGGACGAACTGATCGAGCGGAATCACGCCGCGCCCGTCATTCGTCCTGACCGCAGTTTGAAAATCTTTGAGGCGGGAGGCGTCGACACGCCCGACCTGGATCCGCTTGCCCCCCTGGGAGAGCTGCCCGGACCCGAAGTATTCCGCGATCCCCTCTTCGAACCACGCCTCGCCGCGCGCGCCCCCCCACATCAGCTTGTCATTCAGCTGGTGGGTCATTTCGTGGAGCATCGTCGAGAAGTTCCAACCCCCCTCGCCAAAGAAGTAGCCGGCTCCGCGCGACGGGTAGTAGACCCCGGCACTTCCCGCGATGCCGGCCGCGCTCATGTAGTCCGCCCGCTTCTGGAACAACACGACATCCAGATCACTCACGGTGTCCAGCTCGAACGGCCGCATCACTTCGCGGTAGATCCGCCAGTGGCTCTCGACGCTCGC
>CALEHF010000405.1 GCA_937876125.1 uncultured bacterium | reverse complement strand
CGAGACTAAACGAAAGATTCAGGACGGCATCGATCGGATCCTCGAGGGGCGGATCAGCGTGATCATCGCGCACCGCCTGGCGACGATTCGTCGGGTCGATCGGATCCTGGTCATCGAAAAGGGTCGGATCCTCGAGTCGGGTAACCACGCCCAGCTCCTCGCAAAGCGCGGGGCGTATCACCACTTGTACACTGCTCAGTTCGCGAAGGAGCGAGGACGCACTCTGATCGAGGAATCGGGAAAGGAGTCCGCCTAGTTTTCGGCCTCGCTTCATTGGGGGTCGGCGCGGGAAGCCCCGCGTCGACCCCCATTTCTTGCTTCAGGGGGCTACCGGGCGGTTCGCCAGACGAATCTGCTCGAGCAGCTCTTGCCCCGCACGATACAGGGGACTGAGGGGATGGTTCCCCGCTTCGAGTGCGAGCTCCAAAGCGACCGCGGACCGGATGCCATCGTCACTCAACCAGTGGAAGCGAACTTCCCCTTTGCTCGGCTTCGGAGGCGACTCGGTCACTTGCGCGCCGAGCTCGAGGTGCTCGACAGCGCAGTCGACGAATGCGATGGCGCGCCGGTGGACCGACTCGTGTCGACCCGCTCCGATGACCCCCCCGCCCGTTTCGAGATAGAGACTCGCGGTCCCATCGGCGAGGGCGGCGACGGTGGCGATCCCCGGCGGAAACCCCACCTCGAATGACGCCCCGTACACGAGGCGTTCAGCACCTTCCAGGGAGAGATCCTCTCCCTTCGTCTGGAAGAAGATCTCGCGCAGGCCCGAATAGGCGGCGGGGTGGATCTGCCCCGGTTCTGGGGGGAGAGACCGCCGCGGTCGGAGCGCGAGGTAGACCCACACGATCGCTATGATCGAGACTATCGTGACTGTCATCGGCATGAGCCGGGTCCTGCTCTCCCACCGCACTCGCGCTCAACGATAGTGAGACATCTTCCGCCCTTTGCAGAGGTAGTCCTTCTCCGACGCCGCGCGACCGCACTTGATACAGATATAGTGCGGCGATGCGACCACCTCGGTCACGAGGAAGCCGAGGAGCTTCTCGAGCTCCTTGCGGTCCCATTTGCAGATCGGCTCGTCGAGCGGATCACGCTTCGGCATAGGGGAGACTCTCAGGAAGAGGAGCGAGCACGGCTCGTCAGGAACAGGTCCTGCGAGAGGATGCGGAACGGGAATGACCCCCGAGAGATACCAGACGTTCGCCCGCCCGGAAACCACCCTGTCGAACCGCGCCGACTTAGGAGGACCTCCTAGCGCAGCCGCCCTTTTCCCTCAGAATGCTTGTTCAGATAGTCCACGAGCAGAGGGCGGTACTGCTCCTTCAGACCGGCATCTTCGGCGATCTGGAGAATCTCCTCGTCGGGGCGTTTCCCCGCCTCGAGCATTCCCCACACGATCGCCGCGCGGTTTCCCGAAGAGCAGTGCAGGAGAACCGGCTTCGGAGACTGCTCGATCATCGAACGGACCCGAGAGAGCAGGCTGACCTCGATGGTCTCTGGCGCCGACGGGATCTGACCGAATCGCATCCCCCGCGACGTTACCTCAGCGGCCTCGTTCCAATCGATCTCATCCGGCTTCCGTACCGTGATCACAGTCTTGTAGCCCGCCTTCACGATCTCTCCGAGCTGAGGGGCGCTCGGTTGGCCAGCGATTGCAAGGTCGCCGACCCGAAGCATTTTGAATCCGCTCGGGGTGACCGCCTCCCGGGGGGGACTTCCCGCACACCCGCTGGCCCCCATGAGGAACCCAGCGCCGAGGCAGATCAGAGTGCCCCAGAGCAGAGTGACGGTGAGGACCGGGCGCGCTCTGCGGTGGCGATCGATCATGGAATCCCCTCTCGGTTTGTGATTCGGCTCGTCGGCGCTCGACGGCTCGACCATAATGCGCCCCGGTTCCCGCCGATAGAGCGACTCCATCGATTCGAGTCTCGTTCCTGAGCACGGGACTCCCCAACTGACTCAATTCGACCCGACCAGCATCCCGGAGGTGGCCCCATGGTGGAACAGATCGTCGAGTGCGTCCCGAACATCTCCGAGGGGAGGGACCAGGCGAAGATCGATGAAATCGTCGCCGCGGCCGCCGAGGTCCCCGGAATCCAGGTCCTCGATGTCGACACCGGCGCAGAGACGAACCGTACCGTCATCACCTTGGTCGGCGCTCCCTTAGTGATCGAAGAAGCAGCGTTTCGACTGATCGAGCGCGCTCAGGAGCTCATCGACATGAGGGAGCACACCGGCGCCCACGCGCGTCACGGCGCCACCGACGTCTGCCCGTTCATCCCGGTGGCGGGGGTCACGATGGATGACTGCGTCGCGATCGCGCACAAACTCGGCCAGCGCGTCGGTGAAGAGCTGGGGATCCCCGTCTACCTCTACGACCGCGCCGCGAAGCGCGAGGACCGACGCTCACTCGCGGTGGTCCGAAAAGGCGAGTACGAGGCGCTTCCCAGCAAGATGAAGGATCCAAACTTCGCGCCGGACTTCGGCCCGCACGAGTTCCTACCGCGCACCGGCGTCATCACCATCGGCGCACGGGAGTTTCTGATCGCCTACAACGTCAACCTCAACACTCGCAACACCGACCATGCGAATGATATGGCGCAAGAATTACGCGAGAAGGGGCGCGCGGTCCGCCTCGACCCGACCACCGTCTACTACTCGAGCGGTCGGCTGCTCCGCTACGTCCCTAGTCAGAACTTGTGGCCGAGCTTCACCGGAGAGGTGTTTGCGAGCCGTGAGCAACTCGATGCGCACTACCGCGAGGCGCATGGAACTACCCTTGCCGACGAACTCGCTTTTTTCGGGCAAGGTCCCGACGAGCTCGAGAACGCATTCGTGATGAAGCGGGGGATGTTCGAGGAGTGTCGGGCCGTCGGGTGGATGATCCCAGAGTACGGTCGCGCGCAAATTTCGATCAACCTCACCAATTTCCGCGTCACGAACATGCAAGACGTCGTCGAAGCCTCCCGGCTCCTCGGCGCAGAGCGCGGGATCGCGGTCACCGGATCGGAAGTGGTCGGAGTCGTGCCCTACGAAGCGATTCGATCTTCGGGAGAGAGTTATCTCGAGAAACAGGGATCGAGCCGCGGGATCCCCAGCCGCGACGTCGTCGAGACCGCAGTCCAATCCCTCGGGCTCGCGGACATCTCCCCCTTCGACATCGATCGCTCCGTCCTCGGACTCCCGACGACGGCGGGAACCTTGACCGGGATGAAGGTGTGCGATTTCGCGGATGAAGTCTCGCGCGACTCGGTCGCTCCGGGGGGAGGATCGATCTCCGCCCTCGCCGGTTCCCTCGCAGCAGGGCTCGCCTCGATGGTCGCGAACATCACCTTCGCGAAGCGGAAGTATCGCAAGCGCCGGCCGCTCCTCGAGGAGGTCGCGATGCAGGCGCAACAGATCAAGGATGATCTGATGCGTGCGGTCGATCGCGATACCGAAGCGTTCAATGACATCATTGCGGCGATGCGCCTGCCGAAAGACACTCCCGAGCAGAAAGTGGCTCGCAAAACCGCGATCGAAACCGGCTACCAAGCGGCAACAGAGGTGCCTCTCATGAGCGCCCGACTCTGCCTCCGATCACTGGAACTCTGTCGCAAGGTGGCGCAGAAGGGGCTACCGGCTGGGATCACCGACGCCGGAGTCGGAGCGCTGCTCGCTCGCGCCGGCCTCGAAGGATCGATCTACAATGTGCGGATCAACCTTGCGGAGGTTGCAGATCACGCTTGGGTCGAGAAGGTCAACAAGGAGGTGCACGACCTCCGCCTGCAGGGCGCCGCCCTCGCCGATGAGTCCGCGCATCTGGTCGAGAAACAGTTCGCACTCAACGCGGAGGTTTCGTGAGTTCCGGGCAAAACGTTCTCGTCACCGGCGCAACCGGACTTCTCGGAACCGCCATCAGCGAGCGACTCCCCGGTGAAGGATTCAGGTGTATCCCCCTAGAACGCAAGAAGGGGGAGAGCACACCGACCGGAGCCTGGTGGGATCCACCCGCCGGCAAGGTAGTCCTCGATCCGGCCCTTCCCCTGCGCTCGGTGATTCACCTCGCAGGGGCGGGAATCGCCGACAAGCTGTGGACGAAGGAGCGAAAGGGAGTGCTCCGCGAGAGTCGGGTGGACGCCACCCGCACGCTCGCGCTCGCCCTCGCCGCTCTCCCCCCCAAAGATCGCCCCGAGTCGATGGTGATGGCGTCGGGGATCGGGATCTATGGGAGCCGAGGGGATGAGCTTCTCACTGAAGAGAGCAGCGATGGAGACGGCTTTCTGGCCACCCTCGCCCGCGACTGGGAAGACGCCGCCGAGCCCGCTCGCGCGGCCGGAATTCGAGTCGTCGCGGTTCGGCTCGGCATGGTCCTCTCTCCGTCGGGTGGTGCGCTCAAGAAAATGCTCACCCCGTTTCGTCTCGGCCTGGGGGGCAGGATCGGGAACGGGCTCCAGAACGTGAGCTGGATCGCACTCCCCGATGCCGTGGGGGTGTTCCTCACCATGATCGGCCGCGAGGACGTCCAAGGGCCGGTGAACGGTGTCGCGCCGGGGTGCCTCATCCAACGCGCCTTCGCGCGGGAGCTCGGCCAGGCTCTCAGGCGACCCACAGTCCTTCCGGTCCCCGCGCTCGCCGTGAAGCTGCTGTTCGGGGAAATGGGGAAAGAGCTCCTCCTCTCGGGGCAGCGGGTGGAGCCGACCCGGCTCTTCGCGATCCGCTATCCGTTCCGCTACCCCCACCTGGAGGGTGCCCTTCCGGCGATCGGGGTGGTTTGACCCGGGCGCCCGCGCTCCCATAAACCCAGAAATGAGCGATAGTTCTGGTAGCCACCGGTCTCGTCCGATGGGACGATGGGAGCTTGCTCGAACGATCAGAGAGAACCGCCGGAACCCCCTCCCCGTGGGCGGGGTTCTCGGAGGTGCGTTCGACGAGAACCCCGCGCTACGCGTGTCGGGACTCTCATGCCGAGCCAAAACTGGGCCGATAACAGTACAGAATCAGGTAGCCGCACCGCGGCTCTAGACCCGGCCGAGACCGCTTGGCCCACCGAACGGGAGACCACCAATGGCCAAGGCCATTCTGATCCTTGTCGCAGTCGTCGCTGGGGGCGGACTCAGCTACACGAGCTTGCAGATGTCGAGGCAGCTCAAGGACCAAGAGCTCGCAATTGAGCGGCTCCGCGGCCAGGTCAGCCTGCTCGGATCTGTCGAGACCTCCGAAACGGGGGGCGGACAACCCGCCCTCGATTCCCGCTCGTTCGACCTCCCCGAAAACTCCTTGGCGAACCCAGAGAACTCCATTGGCGATGAAGAGCTGCTCGCTCTCGTCGCACGCCTGGTGAAGGACGATGCGGTGGTCGGCGCGATCGCTCGCCGTGTCGAGAGCCAAATCGATCCTTCCCAGGCTTTGATCAGCTCGGCGGCGTTCAAGGACGGCGTCAAACTGACGATGGAAGAGATTGAAGAGGCCGAGCAGGCCGAGCGCGCTGCCCGCCGCACAGAGCAAATGCTGGCGCGCACCGAGGAGCGGGCGCAAGAGCTCGCCGACAAGCTCAACCTGCCCCCCGCGACTGCGGAAGAATTGAAGAACATCATGATCGAGAGTGCCGAGGCGCGCACCGACATGATGGCGCTCATGCGGACCGGTGAGCTCAACCGCGGAGATATGCGCGAAGTGATGCGAGAGCAGCGCGACGAAACGAACCTCATGGTCCAGAACATCTTGAGCGCCGGCGAGTTTGAACAGTACACCAAGCTCCAGGCAGAGAACGGCGGCGGTCGCGGTGGCTTCGGCGGATTCGGCGGCGGAGGCCGCCGCGGAGGCGGAGGCAACAACGCCACGACAACCAACACCCCCGGCGGAACCACCGGCGGAACCACCGTGACTCCGGTCGACAACGGTGGCGGACGGGGCGGCTTCTAAGCTTCCCCGGGCGGACCGGAGCAACCGGCGAAGG
>CALEHF010000404.1 GCA_937876125.1 uncultured bacterium | reverse complement strand
AGTGGGCAGCTGGCCCGGTCCGCCGCTCTCGGCCCAGATGGTCCTGAGCGCCCCGATCCCGACACGCCTCAGCGCCTCCAAGAGTCCACCTCCCTTCCTCGGCTAGTTCCCGTACTGCCCCACGCGGCCGGGTAGTCCAAGTGAGCCGTGGAAGAGGCTCGAAAGCAAGTCAGAAAAAGGTGCTGCGTCGGCGCGTAAGCGGCCTTTGGGACTTGACTTGCAGCCGAGATGAGGACGGGCGAGTGACCGCTGGCGCCCAATTGCCGGGTACGAGCGGATCCGGGGGATAGGAAGTCAGATCGTCTTGGCCAGCTCCAGATAGCGGCAGAAAGCGTTCGCGAGCTGAATCTGCCGGGGAGTGTGGCACTCCGGCTCGAAGAGGCGCGGGCTGGCGACGAGAATGCACACGCAACGAGCACGAGAAGTCGCCACGTTCAGCCGGTTCAAACTGAAGAGGAACTCCATCCCACGCGGAGCTTCTTCGGGCGTCGACGCGGCCATGGAGTAAATGACAATCGGGGCCTCCTGCCCCTGGAACTTGTCAACGGTTCCGATACGGGCGTTCGGTAAGCGTTCACCCAGGGCGCCGAACTGCGCGTTGTAGGGCGCAACGATCAGCACATCGTCAGAGATCACCGGTGACACGTTCCCTTCCCGATCGGTCCACGTCAGGTCACCGGAAACGAGCGAGGTGTGAAGTTCCGCGACGCGATCCGCCTCCTCGATCGAGCTGTTCTGATTCCCTTCATGGTCCACCGGTACGAACCACAGGCCCGCGGCAGCGAACGGCGACTCCGCGGATAGAGTCTGGCGGCCGAGGTCCGGCCGCGATCGCAGGCGATCCTCGTAGAACACCTCGGAGGTGAACGCACAGATCGTCGGGTGCAGGCGCCACGTCTCAGCGAGAAACAACCCGCGGTCGGCTGGGATAGTCTGCTTGTCGCCGAGTAGGTGCTGAAGCGCAGAGACCTCGGTCCCCTCAGGGTGACTGCCCTTTAGCGGCTGGTCAAGCTGCTGAGGATCCCCCAGGAGAACGACACTTCGTGCGGACTGCGCGACTGCAAGCACGTTCGCCAAGGACATCTGACCTGACTCATCGACAAAGAGCACATCTACGGAATCGGACAATTCTTCGCGTGCCCAGAGCCACCCGGTCCCAGCGACGATCTGGACATCTCCGTCCTCAAGCGCCTTGACGACTTCCGGGTTCTTTGTCGTCTCGCGAATTGGTTGGCCCTCATCCTTGGCCGCCTTCCCACTCACCTTTTGCAGGCAGCTCACTGTGAGCTGCTCCTCCCGAGCTGCATCGACGACACCCTCGAGGAGATTACGGATCACCTTGTGGCTCACGGCAGTGATGCCCACCTTCTTGCCGGCTCGCACGAGCTCGCAGATCATCCGAGCGCCGGTGTAGGTCTTGCCCGCCCCCGGCGGACCCTGGATGGCCAGAACACCGCCGTCAAGATTCAGGGCGAGCCGGCGAGCGGCAGTGAGCGAAAGCTCACCGTCCTCCTGTAACGGCGCGCCCTCGACGATCTGTTCTCGAAGTCTTGGCGCACGGGAGAGCAGTAAGTCTCTTGCGCCGCGATACGGCCCAGGTGCGTCTATTCCGACTGAGGCTACCCACTCTCCCAGTCGGAACAGTGCATTAGCCTGTTCCTTCGCCGTCACGACGGAGTGCTCGAAAGCCGCAGTCGGATGAAAGTCCGCGGTGTCGGATCGCTTCTTGATGTCGATGGTCCGTGCCTGCAAGTTGATGGCTGACACGCTACCGAGGGGGTCTCCACCGACCTTGTGGAGCGGATCAGCTTCCGAAAGGTCAGTATCTTGCGCCGAAAAACGGTACCGGTGCACCGGGCACTTGTCGGTTCCGCCGACGCGGCCGGCGAACTCGAGTCCCGCGACGCCCGTCTTCTCATCCAGCAGTTCGTCTTCGCCAAGTTCCGCCAACCGGAAGTACTCCCACCAGGTTGCCTTCTCCTCACGGCGATGCCAGTCGAGCATGCTCGCAAGGAGCCAGGCGGCGTGCTGTTCGCCCGATCGCTCGTCGCACTCCAACGGAACGTCGGCCAATAGTCGCGCCATGAGCGCCTGCACGCGTTGTTGCCTTTCGTCGACTCCTTCGCTGGGAGCACCATCGTCAGGTGTGGGCCTCGGGATGTCATCGCCACCCTCGACAAGGCCGTTTCGAATCTCTTCGAGCCAGTTACGGAGCCGGAGCGTCGACACACAATCGTCGCGATTGTAGGTCTCAACCGCGACACGTATGTCTTCAGGTGCCGACTCGACCTGGCCGAGCTCGAGGGCACGCTCGAACGCGCGGAGATTCCGCGAGGCTTCTCTCAGCTCGACCTCGCGTTCATAGCCATAGAACTGCTCGAGATCCTTGATGGAGTAGCGCTCGACGCTGGCTCGAATGGACTGTTTTGTGATGGAGTAGAGATCAACGAAGAGTCCTGCGCGAAGCATTCGGTCGACTTCGTTCTCGCGCGTCGCATAGCGCCCCATGAGTCGCTTCATTGCCCCCGGCTCGTAAGGCGCGAAGTGGTAAATGTGAAAGTCGGGGTACCGCTTCCATCGCGCCAGCACTTCGTCGACGAATGTCTCGAACGCCCTGCGTTCTTGCTCGGCATGCGTGGCCCAAATCGAGTAGTAGCTCGTCGAGGCGTTATCGTCCTCGACGACCCACCCCAACAAATACTCGAGACCACCGGTGCCGACGAAGGCATCGCCTTCGATGTCGAAAAACATGTCGCCCGGCGACGGTTGCGGCAACCGCTCAAGTCCGCGTGCGGGCTCTCGGGGAAGAAGCTCGTGGATCGGTTTCTGCCCTTGCCGGCCTTCGAGCTGAACCCGCGCCTGCTCCCGAACACGAATGTAACCATCCGCAGAGCCACGGCTCGGCCTTCGCTCCAGTGGCAACGGCAACTGCGCCAGATCCGTCAGCGTCTCGACACCCCAAGCCGCGAGTTCTCGACGCTGCAGCTTCGAAACGCCCGCGACCAGAGAGAGATGATCGTCGTCGCGGCGTCGGCGGTCGCATGAAGACCACCAGCGACACACTTCGCACTGAGGGACGGGGTCAGGGTAGGTGGGTTGCGAAGCCCCTGCGCCACCGGCAACGGTGTCGGCAAGTCGTTGCTTCACCAACCGGTAGTAGGCCAAGTAGTCGTTCACTCGGAACGACTCGGCCTCGAAGTTCGTGCCGGGTGCCACCACGTGCATGCATTCCGGCAACAGCCCCTGAACCTCACCGACAATGTCCGAGTAGAGACACAGCTGGAGAATCGTGCCTGCACGTGTCTCGCGAGCGAGCTTGGTGTCGATGACCTCGTAGCTCCAAGCACCCAGTTCGCTAGCGATCGGCACCCGCCTCAGAATGTCCGCCCGTCCGAACCACTTATCGCTGGCGAGAGTGGCCTGAACGATCACATCGGCACCGTCGCGCATCGTCGCAACAGTGGCGTCGAAGGCAGACTCGTCACCGTCGACCGTGATCTCCACAACGGTGAGCCCGAGCTCGCGGAGCTGATCGAGGTACGCGGCCTCGTGCTCGAGCCCTCGTTGCTGGAGCACCTCGAGTGCTGGATCCCGCCAGACAGGCGGGCTCAGCCTGCCGTGGGCAGCATCTAGGTCGAGCATCGTGAGGTGCCGGCAGCCGAGGTGGTTGGCGACGTCACTCGCAGAAAGTCGTGGTTGTCCCCCGCGGATTCTCAAACAGACTTCCTACTCGGTCAAAGACTTGAACACACCGTCCGCAGGATCACTGTAGAACTCAATGTTGATCTTCGTCCAGACGTCATCAGGGAGGTCGTTCAAAGCCCGACGCGAAGCAACAGGCATCAGTAAGGTGGAAGCCTGCTTGTCGACCGCGAGCTCGGCAATTGCGACGGGATTCGGGATCATCTCAATCGATCCGCCCAAGTTGAGCGGGCCGACGATAATGGTTCCTCCGCGGGTGCTCCGCTCCAAGAGCCCCCCTACTAGCGCGATGAGCACCGGAAGCCCAAGCCCCGCGCCCGACTTGTCCGCGTCGAACGGTCGGAGCTGAATCGAAAACTCGTGACTGCGAGGGTCCCTACTGCCGACCAACTCCTTCGCCCGCGTGTACAGGTTCTGCTGCCCGACCTTGACGCTCTCTCGGAACGCTGGGGGCTGTGGGTGGTTCAGGATCTTCACTCCGCTCCCCGGTCCCACAGTCGCCTCGATACGGTTAAGGCCTGCCCCCGCCTCTCCAGCGCCGGGGCTGATCGCCCAGACTTGACCAGGGGGGAGAGGATCGCTATCGATCGCTTCGTCACTATGGAGTTCTGGCGTCGATACGAACTGCTCCACGCCGTCGATGCCGAGCGTGTAGCTGAAGTGAGTGTTGCGGAATTCGGACTTCAGGCAGCGCTTCTGTTGTTCCTTAACCCGTCGACGCGACTCCAAGGCGATACGTACGATCCACTCGAGGTCTTCATCCGGGACTGGCATCTCCGGATCCGGAAAGATGAGTTTGAGAAGTCCGGAGACAGTCTTCTGAGCGCCATTGATGTCTCGTCCGCTCAGCGCACCGCCCCAGAAAACCCGTCCCTGGAGAGTCGACATACGGCTCGTTTGACGCAATCGACTCCAGCACTCGCTCAGGAAGTCACTGACGAGACCGAAGTGATCAGTGAGATGGTCATTCGGGTTCAGCTTCGGGAAGTCCCAGCCTGGAGCGAAAGCGTGGAGGCGGTCCTGAAACGCCGTGTCGTCGCGCATCTCGGGCGGCAGCGGGCTCAGGAGATGTCCAATCCGCTGCTGTTGCTCGACATCGACGTCGAAGTTCCCGACCATCACAAGGCTTCCCTCGGCGCGAATACTCTCTTTCCCGCGGCTGAACTCCCCGGACTCCATGTAGCCTTTGAGGATGTTGACCCCGTCCTTTGAGTCGAACGAAACTCCAGAGACCTCATCGAAACAAACGACGTCGTACTGACAGACAAGGCCTCGCTGCCCTGTGGCATTGTTCACGAACATCTTGGCGACCGTCGCCTTGCCACCCGAGATCAAGTGAGAGTAGGGAGAGATCTGCTGATAGACGTGGCTCTTCCCGGTGCCACGCGGACCGAGTTCAACCAGATTGAAGTTCCGCTCTACGAAGGGGACCATTCTGAGGAGCACAACACGCTGAGCTCGTTCATCCAGCGACGATGGCTCGAGCCCGACCGAGCGGATCAGCATGTGCCGCCACTCCTCCGCAGTGAATCCCTGACGTCCCTTGGCCAGAATCGTCAAGACGTCAGGCTTCGACATTTGGATGGGACGCAACGCGGCAATGCGAAATGGCTTGCCGTGCTTCTCTTGGGCAACGAGAGCGTCGTACTCAAGCGTGACTTCGGCATAGAAGCCGTCGGTCAACATGCGCTCGTTCTCTTTTACGAGTGTGTCTGGAATCTGAACCCCGCTCAGCGCTTGGCTGGGGAGCTCTGCGACGAAGCAGTCGTTCTTGGCGTCCAGCTTGGCTCGCACAATGTCGATCAACTTGACCGAGCCGTCTTCGCGCGCGTCCTTCTTGAACAACTCCTCGTCGCCAGTTCGAACCGTACGACCTTGGAGTTGCTTCTCGACGATGGACAGCCCTTCCTCGATCTCTTGGGGTTCGGTACTCGCGCAGTAGCGCCCCAACATGAACTCGACCACATAGGTCGGGACCGGGTACTGCCGAGCGTAGCGACGTACAAGGTCCTTCCGAACTAGATAACCGGCGAAGGCCTGAGCCGCGATCTGGTCCAGTTGGTCCATCTCGATGCGGTCTATGCTCATGAATCCACTCCCACGCGAGTCGGAGTCTGCGCCAAAATGTGATCAGCATCGTCGAGGAGAACGAGAACGAGACTCGCGGTTTCGTGCTCATCTCCCGCAAGCACTAGGCTTGCGGAACCGTCAGGCTCGACCAACTTGGTCGTGGCAACT
>CALEHF010000403.1 GCA_937876125.1 uncultured bacterium | reverse complement strand
GGTAGTTCAACAGCACGCCGTCGGTGTTCCGGATCTGGGTGCGGCGCAGTCCGATGTCGACGACGTCGCCCCAAGAGCCCCAGTCGCTCCCGATCCGCTCAATGTTGATCCGATCCCCCACCGTCATCGGCCGATCGGTGATCAGGAACACACCGGCGAAAATATCAGCGAGGAACTCCTTCGCGGCGAAACCGAGAGAAATTCCGACGATTCCCGCGCCCGCGAGCAGCGGCGAGACTTCGATGTTCCAGATCCTGAGCACCCAGAGCACGATCAGGAAGAACATCCCGATCCCGTAGAACTGCTTCACGAAGTGCACGACGCGATCGTCGAGATCGTTGTCGGTCTTCAGGGCGGCGCGTTCGAGGCGGCGGATGATCATGCGGCGAAAGAGCATGAACACGAACAGGAAGGCGATCACTGCGACGGCGGTTTGGAGGCCGGGACCGAGGGATGTCCACTCATTGTAGATCCAGGACTTGGGCATATCGTCCACAGCCTTCGTTTCAGACTCTGCCCATGCCACGAGTGTGGAAATCCAGGCTGCCATCGATCGACGCTCCTTTCCGAGCAGTGCGGAGTCTCGTGAGTTCCAGAGATGGGGTCAAGGGAACCCATCCGCGCATCCGTGTCTTAGATCACCGCGAGAGAAGCGCGAAACCGAGTGCTGACCTCCGTGCCCCCTCCAAGCCACGTTCACTCCGTGGTCCCCTTCTCCTCGCCCCCGGCGCTCTCTTTTTTCCCCGGCTCCGGTATCCCCTTTCGGCGCATCGCTTTCTTCACCTGCTGGATCACCCGGTCGAGGCGCTCGAGGAAGCGCGAGTGATCCCGCACCGTGAACGGGGCGGGGCCCGGAGTGAGCCTGCCCATGTCGCGGAGCGACGTCATCAGCTCGCGGGTGCCGAGGGTCGATCCCATCGACTCTTCGTCGAAGATCTTCCCCTTCGGCGAGAGCACCCACGCCTCCTTCTCGAGGCAGCGGGCGGCGAGCGGAATATCGGTAGTGACCACGATGTCCCCCCACTCGCAGTTGTCGACGATCCAGTCATCCGCCTCATCGAACCCCTGCCCGACCGCGACCATCGTCAGCCAGTCATTCCTGGGGTGCTTCATCGAGACCGCCGCGACCAGCAGCACCTTCAGCTGGTACCGCTCGGCAACCTTGTAGATGTCCTGCTTGACGGGACAAGCATCGGCGTCGACGAGAATCCGCAGCACTCCACGCTCTCTTTCCGCTCGGAGAATCGCCCCCGATTCACTAGACCCCATCGACGGTCCTCGGGATGATCCCCGTCTTCCGCCCTCCATGGAAAGTCCGAGTATGCCATCCCTGCCTTCTCATCTCGACCCGACCCTCTACCCCTTCGAGGGGAAGACTCGGGTGATCGGCGGTCACGCGCTCCACTACCTCGATGAGGGACAGGGCGATCCGATCGTCATGGTGCACGGAAACCCGACCTGGTCGTGGTACTACCGCCGCCTCGCCGCCGACCTCCGCGACCGCTACCGGGTGATCGTACCGGACCACATCGGCTGCGGGCTCTCGGCGAAGCCCGATGACGCCGACTATCCCTACACCCTCGCGCGGAGGATGGAGGATCTCGAGACGCTTCTCGCTGAAATCGGAGTGAAATCACGGATCACCCTGATCGTGCACGACTGGGGAGGCGCCATCGGCTGCGGGGTCGCATCGCGGAACCCCGAACGCTACCGACGGATCATCGTGATGAACACGAGCGCGTTCGGGCTCCCCGAAGGGAAGAGTTTTCCGCTCGCGCTCTGGCCGATCAAGAACACCCCGCTCGGCCCACTCCTCGTCCGCGGGCTGAATCTCTTCTGCAAAGAAACCGCTCGGATCGGCTGTCGCCTCACCAAGATGCCGCGCGCGGTGCGCGCCGGGTATCTCGCCCCTTACAACAATTGGTCGAGCCGACGCGCGATCCTTCGATTCGTCGAAGACATCCCCTGCCGGGCAAAAGACGCCTCGTGGGGAACGATCCACGAAGTCGAGCGACTCTTGTCCCGGCTGCACGAGATCCCTTTCCAACTCTTCTGGGGCGATCGGGATCCGGTCTTTGATCGCGACTTCCGGTTGTCTTGGAAGCGACGGTTTCCAGATCTCGAAGCCCACATCTTCCCGCGCGGCGGGCACTACATACTCGAGGATGCGTACGACACTATCCGCCCCCACATCGAACGATTTATCTCCGAGTCGCCGGACGCTCTCCGCCCCGCGACCCTCGAGGTTCACGACCGATGAGCCCGAACGAGGGGGGCGCCTCGACGCGACTCTACCTGGGAAGCGAACCACTGCGCCTCGCCCACGGCTCGGAGACCCGGTTCCCCGACGCCAACATCGCGAAGTCATTGACGAGGATGGCAGAGCGCCGCCCCGACGCGATCGCGGTCATGGACCCCACCGGGCACGACGCCTCAGGTGCCGTGAGTTATGCGACGTGGACCTTTCGTGAACTCGATCAAGAGGTCGACCGACTCTGCCACGCGCTCGCCTCGATCGGCCTCGAACGCGGAATGCGCACCGTCCTGATGGTGCCGCCGAGCCGCCACTTCTACGCTCTTTCCTTTGCTCTCTTCCGCCTCGGAGCCGTTCCGGTGTTGGTCGATCCAGGGATGGGAGTGCGCTCCCTGAAAGCTTGCCTCGACCAAGCGGCACCGACTGCGTTCATCGGAATTCCCAAGGCACACGTCGCGCGGATCCTTCTCGGCTGGGCGCGAAAGTCGGTACGGATCAGAGTCACCGTCGGAAAGAAGGGGCCGTGGCGCGGCTTCTCCCTCGCGAAGATCCGCCGCGCGGCGCCGATGTGTGTCGCCTACGATCCGCCCGAGACGCGCGCCGACGAGACCGCCGCGATCCTGTTCACCTCCGGATCGACCGGGACTCCGAAGGGCGCGATCTACCATCACGCGATCTTCGTCGAGCAGGTGGCGCAGCTCGCTCGCCTCTACGGGATCGAGGAAGGGGAGTTCGACTTGCCGACCTTCCCGCTGTTCGGGCTCTTCGACGTGGCGCTCGGCATGACTGCGGTGATTCCCGAGATGGATTTCACTAGCCCCGGCAGCGCGGATCCCGAGAAGCTCTTCACCGCG
>CALEHF010000402.1 GCA_937876125.1 uncultured bacterium | reverse complement strand
TGCGACGAATCGCCGGCGCCTCGCTCGCAATCATCCGCTTATTCCAGGTCTAGCAGTCTGTCGACCTAGCCACCGCTCGAGAACGATCTTGAAAACCGGTAAGATCAGCGCGATCCACGACTCCTTGGTATGTCCTGGAGTACATCGACCCTGAACAACCCATGACTCGCGGGTTCACCCCATACGTCTCAGGAGGCCCTCATGGTTCTTCATTCCGTCGCGCGGAGCCTGATCGCCTCGTGCTTGATCGTCCTACCGCTGACTGCATCCGCCCAGACCTTCACGATCTCAATAGACCCAGTCGTCATCCCATACTACCCCGCCACCGGAATCGGATCCGCGACGACCTTCATCCGGGTCGTGCAGAATGATCTCCCGGTGGTCGAAGTCCAAGGGCTCTCGATGGCGTACTCTCACGACCCCACGATCCTCCAGACCGCCTCGATCGATTTCGCCGGCGCTCAGCTCAATCTCAACGGTGGCTCGGGACCCAGTCTCGGGAACTCGGAGGCACACCCTGACGGCGCCAATTCGGTGAGCGTGTTCAGCCTCGTCGGCGCGGAAACGATTCCGTTCCCCACCCCGCTAGTGCTCTACGAGCTGGTCTTCGAGACGACGCCCGCGCACTGGATCGGAAACACCACTGGCGGAACCGCGACATTTTCGACTGCGAATCCGGCTGCTGATATCCCACGAACGACCACGACGATCGTCGTGAGCGGCATGGGCGCATCGACGACGTGGAGCTTCCCCACCGTTCAGTTCGTACCGATACTCGAGTTTCTCCGCGGCGATGCTGATGGCGACGGGACCGTCGTCGCGATCGGCGATGCGATCACGATCCTCGCTGGTCTCTTCTCCGGCGGAGTGATCGATTGCGAGGCCTCGGCAGACGTGAACGGAGACGGCACGCTGAACCTCGCGGATCCCATCTCCCTCCTCAACTACGGCTTCGGAGGCGGCGCGGCGCCCCCCGCGCCGTTCCCGAACTGTGGGGTCGAGACGGCACCGGGCGCGCTCGAGTGCAATCAGACGGGTTGCTAAGCGGGGCAAAGCGAGTCTTGAGATGACAACGCCTCCGCGAGCGCCGCAGACTGGAGTTGCCCTTCGTTGGGACAGTCTTCGGGAGAACTCGTTGGGGCTGGGCGTGCACTCATGCGGGATGCGAGCGCGCCGGAATCCCTACTCGAGGGACACCGGCGCACACACGTCGTTCATCGGAAAGCGCGAAACGCGCTGCCGACTTCTAGACCATTTCCTTCAGGCCCTTCAGCGGACGAACCTTGACGACGTTACGCGCCGGCTTTGCCTTGAAGACCATCTCTTCGCCGGTGAAGGGGTTCACACCCTTACGCGACTTGGTGGCCGGCTTGCGCTGCACGACGACCTTGGCCAAGCCGGGGATCAGGCAGACGCCCGGTCCACGCTTGCCGAGATCGGCGGCCAGTACGCCCGAGAGTGCGTCGAACACGCCGACGACCTCTTTGCGGGACAGGCTCGCCTGCGTCGCGATCGTGTTGTACACATCGCCCTTGGTGCGCTGCTTCGGGGACGGGGTGATCTTCCCGACCTTTGCTGGCGCTGACTTCGTCACCGCGGCCCGGCTGGCCGTCTTCTTCGTGGTCTTCTTCGTCGTCTTCTTGGCGGTCTTCTTCGTAGTCTTCTTGGCGGTCTTCTTGGCGACCTTCTTCTTGGCCATCGCTTACTCCCTGCGTTACTGGACTCTGAGGCTGACACGGACTCTGAGCGAAACGATTCGCCGCGGAAATCGCGCCGAAGTGCTCTTCACCAACGTTCTTTTGCAGAGTTCTGCCCTTGGTTTCCAGCCCAAAACGACAACTAGTGTCGATTCCTTTTTGCGGGCCCGCCATTTCGGACTGGAATTCTAGGCCTAGCTGACCGACTCGGGGGCCCCGAGCCCACGTCGTTGCTGGCCGGAACTCCCCCCTGACCGCAGGACCACGCAGGTCTCCGGCGCACGGGTCCCCCCCAGTTTTCTTGGTGAAAACAGCGGAAAAGGGGCCCTTCTGAGGGCAAGATCCGCTCGTCTCATGCAGGTGATTGAGGAGCCCCGGGCGCGGAATGGAGCGGCCTCCGTCCTCCCATGCTCCCCGAACTCGAGTGCTCGACGAGAGCCGCACGTGCTGTAAAAAAAGCCGTTCGAAGCGGGCCCAAAGGTGACTCGGGCGGGCCCTCCAAGACTGGAGTGCAGGCCGCCGGAGCTGGGGGGTCTCTGTGAGACACCGCTCCCCAGAATTCGAACAGCGCGGGATCCTTGATGAATGCGACCTCCTCTTTCTGGGACCGCCTCCGAGGTGGAGCGGGCGTCCGTCGCCTCCAGCGACTGAAACCGCGACCACCGATCACGCGCTGAGAACCCTGGGCCGCTTGGCCACAGAGCGGGCACTCTCGTCATCTCGACGGTGAACCCAACGGGTTCAAGGGCAAGACGCGGGTACCGATTCTAGAACCGAGCTGACGGGTGGACGCGGACGAGTCTCCCTCACGGGCCGCACCCCACCTCGCAACACAAGCCCCCCGCGGTCCGGTCCGCCCTACACGTGGGGCTGGGGGGCGCCACACCGTTGAACAGTACTCCCAGGAGCGCGATCGGATCGGCGATGTCGAGGGCCTCATCGTCGTTCACATCGCCGGCATTCGCGCACGCGAACTCCACTCCCCCAAAAAGGAAACTCAAGATCACTATCGGGTCGGCAATGTTGAGGGCGCCGTCCCCATTCGCGTCGCCTCGCACGAACCGACCCGACACCCAACCGCCGGGAAACTCGATCACACTCACCGTGCTCGCAACCCCGGGAACGGAATAGCCGCTGTTCGCTGAGTAGATCTTTTGGCCGTCAGGCGTGACCGCGATTCCGAACGTGTAGTCCCCGCCCACCGAAATGATCATCTCGATCGCGTCGATCATCGGTGGAAAGACCGGATCACCAACCTCGGAGAATTCGGGGAGGCGCACCATTGCCACGTTGCCCAAATTGGCACCGAGCTCACCGACATTCGTGTTTGGATGCTGGCTGAAGCCCCAGTTCGTCACCGCGAGGTACGGGGTCCCCGGTACGAGCACCATCTCCTCAGGGCCGGTGCCGATGCGAAGGTTCGCGACGATCGCGCGCGAGTGGCGATCGATCACGGAGGCATGATCGAGGGAGCGATCGAAGCCGAAGTTTCCGACCAGCAGGTAGTCTCCGTCCTCGGTGAGCGCGAGCGCCTGCGGGAACTCATCGACCGCGATCGCGGTGGCGACAAGAGGGTCGGCCGAGATCTCCCAAACGTTGACCCCGGTCGTGTCCGTGACGTAAACCAGACCGTCAGGCGCCGTGATCATTTCCCGAGGGGCACCAAGCCCCCCGACCTCGCCGAGCGACTGGTGCCCCGGGATGGACCACTTCGTGACGCGACCGTCTCCCTCGGTCGCGACGAAGAGCGCACTCCCGTCAGGGGAGAAGCAGAGCCCGAGTGGATGGACTCCAAGGGCGGAGAAACTCGCGATCGGGGCGAGGGTGATCGGATCGAGGCTGTCGATTGTGTTTCCAAAGTAGTTGACGATGTAGAGGCGGGAGCCGTCTGGGGTGAACCCGAGTCGGTAAGGCCCGTCGCCGACCGGAATCGTCGCCAGGATGGTGTCGGTCACCGTGTCGATGACCGTCACCGTATCGACCCCAAAGTTCGTGACGAAGAGACGGCCGGTGCCTTCATGAAGGGCGAGGCCGATGGGCCGTTCCCCCACTTCAACCTGGGCCGTAAGTTCGGATGGATGATCGGGCGCGCAGGTCTCCCGCACAGTGAGGGTGTAGTCACCAAAGTCGCCGGATCGTAGACCATCAACGACGATGGTGATCGCCTCTCCCGCCTCGACGAAGACCGCAGAGACCCGCGCCCGCGTCGCATCAACCCCACAGCCATCATCGTTACAGGCGAGAACGGTCGACGCGTTGGGCTCGATCGGGATCGGGCAGCCACCGCCGAGCACAGTGATCTCGGTGTCGAACTCGCTCCCGCAGCTGTCGATCTCGAGCCAGGTATCGCTCGCAGCGGTGAAGGAGAAGAAGTGCTCTGGGGCGCCGGTGAAGATGAACTGACACGCGTGTTCGAATCGCGAAGCGCCCGCCGTCGTTCCCGTCGTCGTGAAGGGGAGCGTGGAGATCGGGATTGCGAGCTCACACGACTCCCCTACTTCAGGCGGGGGGGCGTATTCGATCGATCCCGAGGCACTCCCAAAGTCGGTTGCTCCATACCCATCGAAGACGACGAAGTACTCCTCCCCCGCGGTCACCGAG
>CALEHF010000401.1 GCA_937876125.1 uncultured bacterium | reverse complement strand
CGGGGTCTGACGATCATCCGTACGGCCAGTTACGCTAAGGCTCTGAGTGGACTCTGGTGTCCTCCCCCACCGATTTGACGAACACTGATAAAATCGGTTATCTTCGTTCGTCGCCGCAGTAGGGGACTCGAAGAGGACGCCCATGTCTAGCTCTGAAATCACGCTCACGCCGGTCAGCATGCCGGACCTGCCCCCGGTCATCGCCGGTCACGAATCACCGACGGTTGTTCGAAAGGTCGAAGGCTTCTACCTATCGGTCGCCGCGATGTTCGAGGCCTGGGTGGCACGCTCCGAGAACTACCACACGCAACGCTGCTACCGACGCGACGTGGAGTCCTTCATCGAATTCCGCGGCGTTCGGTGGCCTGAAGATTCCTGGCAACTGCTACGCACCTCCGTCCGTGACGTTCGGGACTGGCGGACGTTCATGGCGGATGAGCAGGCATTCGCACCCAAGACGCTCAATCGAAGAATCTCCTCGCTGTCAGGGTTCTTTCAATTCCTGCGTGAAGCGGCCGCAGATGCGAAGCTGCCGATTACCGTCCAGAATCCCGCCCACAAGGATTTCATCAAGCGGCCCTCGACGGACCCCGTCCAGGAAACGAAAGCACTCTCCCCCGGGAACGCCAGGAAGCTCATGGGCTTCCCGAACGGCGAGACCGTCCTCGATTACCGAGACCGCGCAATCCTCAAGCTCTACCTCTTCACCGGCTCGCGCATCGCCACTGGCACAAAGCTACTCGTCGAGGATTTCCACCTGGAAGAGGAAGACGCAACCATCAGGATTCGAGAGAAGGGACGCGGAAAAGCGCGCCGGACGATCGGCATTCATAGTGAGCTCTCCGAAGCGCTCCACGAGTACATCCAGCATGCCGAGCTCACTTCGGGACCGCTGTTTAGAGCGCGGCTCAACTCACGAAGCGAGAAGCTCGGAAATCGACAGATCGGGCTTACCGCGATGTACCAGCTCATTCTCGGCTATCTCCAGCGCCTGCCACGAGCGATGAAGACCGTCGAGTTCGAGGACGGCACTACAGAGCGACGCTGCATCTACACGCCGCACTCACTTCGAGCAACGACGGCGACACTGCTTCTGAAGTCAGGCGTCGACATTCTCGAGGTCCAACAGCTCCTCGGGCACAAGAACGTCACGACAACCCAGATCTACGATAAACGAGTGCGGCAGACTCGCGACAGTGCCTCTCACAAGATCTCTTTCTGACCGCCTCGCGACCGAGAGGGTCCACCATTGCCCGCTGAATTCCTGAGCGACGAGCAGAAGTCTCGCTACGGACTGTTTGCGGGTGATCCTTCCCCGACTCAACTTGACCGATCGTTCCATCTCGACGATACCGACCGTGTCCTCATCGACAAACGACGCGGCGACCACAACCGTCTCGGCTTCGCACTCCAGCTCACGACAGTCCGCTTCCTGAGTACGTTTCTGCAGGATCCGACAGACGTTCCAAAGTCGGTCGTCGAATACGTCGCTCGGCAACTCGGGATCTTCGATGTCAGCTGTCTACCGCGATACCTCGATCGCCGGGTGACACGGCATGAGCATGCAGCCGAGATTCGCAAGACGTACGGATATTTCGACTTCACGTCTCAGCCCAAGCACTTCCAACTCGTTCGCTGGCTCTACGTTCGTGCTTGGGTCAGCGCGGAGCGCCCGAGCATCCTCTTCGATATCGCAACGTCTTGGCTCGTTGAACGGAAAGTGCTTCTCCCCGGCGTGACCACACTCACGCGCCTCATCAATCAGATTCGCGAGCGCTCCGCATCGAGGATCTGGAGGATCCTTGCGTCGGCTCCAAACCGGGCTCAGCGAGAGCGCCTTGAAAACCTGCTCGTTGTTCCAGAGGGAGAGCGACAGAGCCAGCTCGACCGTCTTCGCCAAGGACCTGTGCGGGTAAGCGGTCCCGCTCTCGTCAGGGCTCTCGAACGCCTCGAAGAGATTCGCGGTATTGGGGCGAGCCGCATCCACCTTGGCTCCATTCCTCCGTCGAGAATCAAGACACTCGCTCGCTACGCTGCCTCCGCTTGGGCTCCAACGATCGCACGCATGCCGGATGACCGGAAAGTTGCGACGCTTCTTGCCTTCGCAAGGACTCTCGAGACCAACGCGCTCGACGACGCTCTTGACCTCTGCGACGTTCTGATCACCGAAGTTCTCGCCCAAGCTGAGCGAATCTGGAGGAAAGAGCGTCTCCGCACGCTCAAAGACCTCGACCGAGCAGCGCTGACACTTCGGGAAGTTTGCCGAGTTCTTCTCGACGAACAGCTCGATGATGAAGTGGTTCGACAGGCAGCGTTCTCGCGGGTGCCACGAAACGCGATCCGTGACGCGGTCTCGCTCGTTGAAGCCCTCGCTCACCCATCCGACGAGCGGTGCCACAAGGAAATCGTCGACCGCTATCGCCGAGTTCGCTTCTTTCTCCCCAAGGTTCTCCAGACGATTCGATTCTCCGGAACCCCTGCCGGACGACCGGTCCTCGATGCCCTGAACTTTCTGCGGTCGGTCGAAGGTGAAGCCCGACCGGACATGTCCGATGCCCCGCTTGAGGTGGTCCCCCGCTCGTGGAGGAGGCGAGTTGTTGACGCCGATGGAAAGGTCGACCGACGGGCATACACGCTTTGCACCGTGCAACGCTTTCAAGACGCACTGAGGCGCCGGGACGTGTTCGTCCCTGAAAGCGAACGTTGGGGTGACCCGAGAGCAAAGCTGCTCCACGGCGCCGAATGGAAATCTGCTCGAGCGAAAGTGTGCCAGTCACTTGGCCTTGAACCGACCTCGAAGAAGGAGCTTCAATCCCTCGAGCGACTTCTCGGCGATGCGTACCGCAGGACCGCCGAGAACTTGCCCCATAACGACGCGGTGAGAATCGAACAACAGGGGGGCAGGGACGTGCTCGTCCTCACGCCTCTCGATAAGGCCAACGAACCCCCCTCGCTCGCGATTCTCCGCGAAGGAATTTCTGGTCTCCTCCCCCGTGTCGACCTCCCCGAGGTTCTTCTCGAGATGCACGTCCAGACCGGTTTCGCTGACGAGTTCACCCACGTCAGTGAGAACGAAGCTCGCGTGAGCGATCTGCCGATCAGTATTTGCGCTGTGCTCCTCGCCGAAGCCTGCAACATCGGTCTCGGGCCGCTGGTTCGGCGCGGTGTTCCGGCTCTCTCCAGGGGTCGGCTGGCCTGGGTCCAGCAAAACTACATGCGCGCCGAGACGCTCGCTCGTGCGAACGCTCGACTTGTCGACGCCCAAGCCTCAATTCGGCTTGCGCAAGCCTGGGGTGGTGGCGAGGTCGCGTCCGCGGACGGACTTCGCTTCGTGACCCCGGTTCGCACCGTGAACTCGGGGCCGAATCGAAAGTACTTCGGAAGCAAGCGTGGCATCACGTACTACAACTTCACTTCCGATCAGTTCACCGGCTTTCACGGAATCGTCGTCCCGGGAACGCTTCGCGACTCCATGTTCATTCTCGAAGGCCTGCTCGAACAGCAGACAGGCCTTCGTCCAACCGAGGTCATGACCGATACCGCCGGTGCAAGCGACATCGTTTTCGGGCTCTTCTGGCTTCTCGGTTACCAGTTCAGCCCTCGACTCGCGGATGTCGGCGGTGTTCGCTTCTGGCGAATTGATCCGGACGCGGACTACGGATTGCTGGACGGCTTGTCGCGGAATCGCGTGAACATGGAGCGGATTGCCGCAAGCTGGGACGACATGTTGCGTGTCGCCGGGTCTTTGAAAATGGGCACCGTGAGCGCATCTGAACTCATTCGGTCACTTCTTCGAAGTGATCGACCGTCGACTCTCGCGGGAGCGATCGGCGATCTGGGGCGCATCGCGAAGACACTCTATCTGCTCGCGTACATTGACGACGAATCTTACCGTCGGCGGATTCTCACGCAGCTCAACCGAGGCGAATCACGCCACAGCCTCGCCCGAGCGGTGTTTCACGGAAGGCGGGGCGAAGTACGACGGAGATACCGGGAGGGGCAGGAGGATCAGCTGAGCGCGCTCGGCCTCGTGGTGAACGTACTTGTGCTTTGGAACACGACCTACATGGACGCCGCCGTCGACTACCTGCGGGAGACCCACGCTAGCCTCGACAGCGACGACGTCGCGCGACTCTCGCCGCTTGAGCACAAGAACGTGAACTTCCTCGGCCAGTACAGCTTCGCACTCTCCGATGCCGTGGCTCAAGGGCAACTTCGACCGCTTCGCGACCCAGAAGACGACTTCACACCATCGACCTTAGCGTAACTGGCCGTACGGATGATTGTCAGACCCC
>CALEHF010000400.1 GCA_937876125.1 uncultured bacterium | reverse complement strand
AGGTACTTTTCGGCGGGGAAGGGCACTGACCGCGGAGGAACTTCATTCGCAGGCTGAGGTCAATTCACCCTTCAACGAGCGGGGAGGATGAGTAGACTCCTCCGACACACTTCGAGAGACACCGAGAGGACCCTGCCATGAGCCGTACCCAAAACCTCCACCGGAAGTTCATGTCCGGCGTCGAAGAGCGCAATAAGGGGGAGCCCGAATTCATTCAGGCGGTGCATGAATTCTCAGATACCGTCATCCCCTTTATCGAAGAACACCCGCAGTATCGCGAAGAGAGCATTCTCGAGCGGATGACCGAGCCGGATCGCATCATCATCTTCCGCGTGTGCTGGGAAGACGATGAGGGGAACATCTGCACGAATCGCGCCTGGCGGGTGCAGTTCAACAACTCGATCGGTCCGTACAAGGGCGGGCTGCGCTTTCACCCCTCCGTGAATCAGAGCATCTTGAAGTTTCTCGGCTTCGAACAGACCTTCAAGAACTCGCTCACCACGTTGCCGATGGGGGGCGCGAAGGGGGGCTCGAACTTCGACCCCAAGGGGAAATCTGACCGCGAAGTGATGAGATTCTGCCAATCGATGATGACAGAACTCGCGCGTCACATCGGAGAGCACACCGATGTCCCCGCGGGTGACATCGGAGTCGGGGCGCGTGAGATCAGCTACCTCTTTGGCCGCTACAAGCAGATCACGAACCGCTTTACCGGCGCGATCACGGGCAAGGGACTCTCCTTTGGAGGAAGTCTGGTCCGCACTGAGGCGACCGGCTACGGCTGCGTCTACTTCGCTCAAGAGATGCTGAACCACAAGGGGGACGCGCTCGAGGGGAAACGCTGCCTCGTCTCCGGCTCGGGAAACGTTGCGATCTACACCATCGAAAAAGCTCGAGCCCTCGGTGCGAAGGTGGTGAGCGCGAGCGATTCGGGCGGCTATATCTACGACCCCGATGGCATCGACGAAGAGAAGCTCGCCTGGTTGAAAGACTTGAAGGAGACTCGACGCGGCCGGATCCAAGAATACGCAGAGCACTTCAACTGCGAGTTCCACGGCGGCCAGCGCCCCTGGGCGCTCCCCGCAGATGTCGCGTTCCCCTGCGCCACGCAGAATGAGATCTCCGAGCACGATGCCAAAACGTTGCTCGCGAACGGCATCAGCGTGGTGTGCGAGGGTGCCAACATGCCGACCGAGCTCGCGGGTGCGTACCGGTTCACGAAGGCAGGCATCCTGTACGCGCCGTCGAAGGCCGCGAACGCCGGGGGTGTCGCTGTCTCCGGTCTCGAACAGAGCCAGAACGCGCTGCGCCTCAGTTGGACTCGGGAAGAGGTCGATGCGAAGCTCCGCGAGATCATGCGAAAGATCCACACCCAGTGCGTCACTTGGGGCTCGACTCCCGGTGATCCGATCATCGACTACGTGAAGGGTGCGAACATCGCAGGCTTCCTCAAAGTGGCCGATGCGATGGTCGCGTATGGGTGTGTTTGAGTCGTGGCAGCGACGAATGTGCTCAATTCCTCTGAGGACGTTTTGGATCGGTGAGATCTGACTTGCTGAGTTCCTCGAGGGCGTCTGCCATCGGTGGCCTCGTCGTCCGAGGGGCACTAGAGGATGTGTTATGCCCCATGATCAAGAGTATCGGAACCGTGGGGCTCAGGAGGGGTCACTTCGCCTTCCGTGCAGAAAGGCGCAGGGAGTGCTCAGAAGTTCAGGGGGGGGCGAGCCACACTCCACAGCTTTTCCTGAGAGCAAACAGTGGCGACCGACCGTTGCTGCGAATCCCGGTTCCGCTACCATGAACGCTAGGCGGCAGTGGGTGCCGTCGAATTCGAGGTGGCGATTTGGCTCGCTGGATGTTCGTCGGCCTACTGCTCATGGGCCTAATCGTGGGCGTCGTTCTTTGTAGTGTCACGTCGTACCGCAGCACCCGCTTCAGCTATCCGGTCACGGTCCAACTGCCAAATGGAACATTCGCGCAATCCATTGGTTATCGCTGTACCTTTAAGCGGGAAGACGCGGATTTGATGTTCGCGGAAACAGACGTTTTCCTGGATTCGTTCAAGCCGGTCGCCGAGCTTCAGTTTGACGCCAAAGTACACGGGTACCACACCACCAAGTGGTGCGGGCTCATCGAGTACATAGGTCGAGAGTCTTTCATCGTTGTGCGGGTCGAGTCCAAGGAGGGAGAGGTTCTCATGGGACGTTCCGAGTTGCCGGACAACGAAGCCCCCGTGACTGTCGCCGCAATAGCTGTCCCCTAACCAACAACAGCGACTTCGCCT
>CALEHF010000399.1 GCA_937876125.1 uncultured bacterium | reverse complement strand
TTGAGATTCGGATTCGCTTTGCGCCCCTTCTCGGTGGCGAGTGCGATCAGCGCTCCGACTCCCTCTTGATCGAGCGTGATGAACGGATCGTCTTCGAGAATCCCATCGTCAATGTACTGCTTCAACAGCCCGCCGGTGTCGTCACGAGAGAACCCGTAGGTCATCTGGGTGAGGTCGTTGGTGCCGAAGGAGAAAAAGTCGAGACCCGCGGCGATCCGGCCCGCAGTGAGTGCCGCGCGAGGAACTTCGATCATCGTACCGACCAGGTAAGGAACCGGTTTCGCTCCTTCGAAGACTTCGCTCGCCACCCGATCGACGAGCATTCGAGTGCGGGTCGCTTCCTCGGCGATGCCGACCAGTGGAATCATTACCTCGGGACGTGGATTCCCGCCCGCGTCGCGGCACGCGCGCGCCGCTTCGAATATGGCGCGAGCTTGCATTTCGACGATCTCGGGGTGCAACAGTCCGAGGCGACACCCGCGCGTTCCGAGCATTGGGTTCGATTCCCGGGTCTCATCGATGCGCGCGATCACCTGAGCGATCGGGAGGCCCGATTCTTCCGCGAACCGGGCAATCTCTGACTCCCCGTGGGGGAGGAACTCGTGCAAAGGCGGGTCGAGGAGTCGGATCGTGACCGGGAGACCATCCATCGCAGAGAAGATCTGACGAAAGTCTTCGCGCTGCCACGGGAGCAGCTCTTCCAACGAGATGCACCGTCCCTCGACCGAGTGGGCAAGGATCATCCGACGAAACGAGAGGATCCGCTTCTCGCCGAAGAACATATGCTCAGTGCGACAGAGGCCGATCCCCTCTGCGCCCAAGGCGCGGGCGCGCAGCGCATCTTCGGGGGTGTCCGCATTCGCGCGCACGCCGATCGTGCGCCGCTCGTCCGCCCAATCGAGCAGTTGTGAAAAGCGCGCGTGAGTCGGTGAGTGCTCCGGAGGAAGTGCGCCATCGATGACCCGGAGAATTTCCGAATCCATCGTCTCGATCGCGCCGGAGAACACTTCTCCGGTCGAGCCGTCGATCGAAATCGTGTCCCCTTCGCTGAGTGTGACATTCCCCGCTTCGATGCGGTGGCCGCGGTGCGAGACACGCAACTCCGCGCAGCCGACCACGCAAGGCTTGCCGAGCCCCCTCGCGACCACCGCGGCATGGGAGGTCGCCCCGCCGCGCGCGGTCAGGATCCCTGCGGCGGCTGCCATCCCTGCAATGTCTTCAGGGGAGGTCTCGGCGCGAACGAGAATCACCGGCCCACCCCCGTCTTTCGCCATCGCGACCGCGGTTTCCGCGTCGAGGGCGATTCGCCCGCTCGCCCCTCCCGGCCCCGCCGGAAGCCCGATGGTCAGCCGTCGATGGCTCGCCGCTGCCCGCCCCTCAGGGGTCAAAACTGGAGCCAAGAGCTGACCGAGCGCGCCGGCGTCGACTTGGTCGAGCGCGCGCTGGGGATCGATACGTCCCTCTGCTACGAGGTCCGTCGCGATTCGAAGCGCCGCGAGGCCGGTCCGTTGGCCCCGTCGCGTCTGCAAGATGTGGAGCCGACCTTCCTCCACGGTGAATTCGATGTCTTGCACATCCCCGTAGTGGTTTTCCAGGGTCTCTCGGACTTCGAGGAGCTCGGAAAAGCATTGCGGGAAGAGTTCTTCGAAGCTGGTCCCGGTCGGCGCTTTCACGCTCCGCCCGATTCGGAGAGGGGTGCGGGTCCCGGCGACCACTTCCTCCCCCTGGGCGTTCGCGAGGTACTCGCCGTAAAGTTTCGGTTCGCCCGTGGCCGGATCGCGAGTGAAGCAGACCCCGGTTGCGGATCGGGCTCCGATGTTTCCAAACACCATCGCTTGGACATTGACCGCGGTGCCGAGGGTGTCGGAGATCGATCGAAGGCGACGGTAGGTCTTCGCGCGTGCCCCATGCCAGCTTCGAAAGACAGCCTCGATCGCTTCTTCGAGCTGCACGAGGGGTTCGTCGGGGAACGGGGAACCAGAGGCGACTGCGAAGACACTCCGCGACTCTTCGAGAAGGGTCTCGAGCGCGCTGAGTGAGAGGTCTCCCACGTGCCCGACCTCTTCCGCCGCCAGCGCTCGATCGCGCGGGATCGCAAACGCACTCCCCGAAATTTCTCGCACTACAGTTCCGAACATCTCGACGAGACGCAGCTCACAATCGAGAGCGAAGCGCATCGCGGTCGGGCCCCCGCCGGCACGCTCGACCAGCCCCCTCCGGCTCTGAGCTGAAAGCCCCACGTTGAGAACGGTGTCCATCATCCCGGGCATGGAGACGGGAGCTCCCGAGCGCACGGAGACGAGCAGCGGTGCGGTGGGGTGGCCGAATCGTTGGCCTATTTCTTTCTCGAGGCGCTTGAGGGCGGTGGTGATTTCCGGTCTGAGATACGCGAGTGCCGCCTCGCGATCGGCGCCATGCCAGGTGCACACCTCCGTAGTGATCGTGAACCCAGGAGGTACCGGAACGCCGATGCGAGTCATCTCCGCGAGGTTGGCGCCTTTCCCGCCGAGCAGGCTCTTCTTCGAGCCGTCTCCATCGGCACCTTCGGGTCCGAAGGAGAAGATCGGAGCGGCGGAGAGCGCGGGTTGGTCAGAGGACGC
>CALEHF010000398.1 GCA_937876125.1 uncultured bacterium | reverse complement strand
GTTCGAATCTCCGTAAATCCTTACAAGTAAAGGCTATACGAGATGAGCACCCACCCACGCTTCGTCTGCGCGGACGACGGTCATGTTCGATTGGACCGCGAAGCTCGGGTCATTTGGGGTGAAGGCATCGGCTTCGGCAACGAAGTTCGGTTCCGCAAACTCGATCGCCGGATGAGCCTGCAAGGTCGCGGCTTGATCGATCACGTTTTGCATAGTGCCATCGGAAACGATACCGACCACGACAAGGCAAAGCGCGGGAACCGTTCCCTCGATCGTTCCACCAATTGTTGCGACGGCAGCGACGATCCCGGCGGAATCGGAGGGGTCGACCGCTTTGCAGAGAATCTGGTTTGCGACCAACATTCCCCCCGCACCATCGGGAATGAACTGTCCGGGGCTATCGGCAGGCACGCCGATGGGGAGCGTCGTCGCGAGCAGATCGCTGATCGGCGACATCTCGACCCCCGAAGTCACGCGGTAGTAGAAGAAGCCCTCTGACCCCGTGGTGATACCAAAGGTGCCGCTGTAGACCTGGTCGCCCGCGGTGAGATCGGGCGCGACCCCGTCGTCGACGAGCACCCCGAGGGTCTCTTGGAAAACTCCCCCTGCGTCGACTCGTTCGAGGCTCACACTCGCCGGTGGGATCGTGACTCCGCTCGTCAGACAAGTGAAGGTCACCGGCGTCACGCTGTTCACTGGGAGCGCGCCCGGTTCGAACCCTGGCTTCTCGAGCATGATCGTTTCAACACCGACGTCAGTGACGAGCACCTCCAATGTCGTCGTCGCAGTTTCACCAGTCCCTACGATCATGGCGGTATTCGTGATCGTGTACGTGCCTGCAATGTTCGCAAGGATCGATTCGTTCACGAGAAACGCGGTATCGACGGAGGTCGACCAGCCGCCGAATGGGTAGTCGGAGTTGAGTGTGATTCCCCCGTTGGCCGGATCGATGGTCTGCGCAAAGGTCACGTTGCGAGTGACCCCGCCCGTGCCGACGAGAGTGGGGACGAACGCGACGAACTGCGACGCTCCGACTTCGAGTTCAACCGAGGAGAGGCCTTGCCCGAGCAGGATCGAGAGGACTTGCACGTTACAGATCGTCGGTGGGATGGCGCAGTCGAGCGAGTCCGCGGTCGGGTCCATTCCGCAGGCAGGGAACGGGTCGGCCGGGGCGGGGCCCGACAAGAACAAGAAATGGAGCAGCAGAATCGGATCTATGATGGCGAGGGAACCGTCGTCGTCGATGTCGAGCGCGTCCAAGCACGGGGGGGTGGCGCCTTGAACGAAGAGAAACTGCAGTGAGTTGATCGCGTCGAGGATCGCAATGTTGCCATCGCCATTGGCGTCACCGCGGATGAATTCCTGCGACGGCGCGAGACCGGGCGTCAGGGCGATGAGGAGCAAGGCTCGTAAGATCCACCCACCACGGACCAGCCGGAAAACAGGAAAACCACGGCCGAGTGAGTAGGGCAGTTTGCAAAGCATTTCACACCTCCAATCACCGGAGCCTAGCACAGTTTGCTCTCCTTCAGAATCACGTTGCGCGTCCATCGATCGTGGAAGCATTTTGAGTCAACTCTTTCAAGAAGGAGCAAGGAGTGTTGTTCTCGCATTCGCGAATGCGAGCGTGGCGAGTCGGGAAACCTTGAGCGGTTGAGCGTGGTGGGGAAGGTGCGGGAGGGGCTTGAGGTGTCAGCCCCAGGAGCCTCTATGGGCCCCTGGGCTCGGCGACATCTGACCGGTCGGGCGGAGCCGAAGAACGAAGAGTCGCGCGCGACGCCCCGCTTTCCCTTTCCCCGCGTTCTGCTTGATGTATGACGGGGACGCAGACCGGCGTGCCTACGGCCGCATCGCGGTTCGAGCGCGCACCACTCTCCAACCGTCGCGAGGAGGACCCCATGTCCGACACCCAGTTCCCCGCCGAGCGAGAGTCGCTCCGCGCCCAGCTCGCAGAAACGATCCAAACCGGCAAGATCACCCTCGCGTCCGGCCGCACCACCGACTTCTACTTCGATGGACGGCTTGTCACCCTCGATGCGAAGGGGCTCTTCCTCGTGTCGAAGCTCGGATTCGAGCAGATCGCCGGGCGTTGTGATGCAGTCGGGGGGCCGACCTCTGGTGCCGACCCCATCGTCGCCGGAATCGGCCTCGCATCTCTCGACGCAGGGAAGCCTATCCGGACCTTCTTCACCCGTAAGGAGGCCAAGGGCCACGGGATGGGACGGCGGATCGAGGGGCCCGCCCTCCTGCCCGGCGATCGTGTCTTCATCGTCGATGACGTCGCGACCAGCGGCGGATCGTTGATCCAATCCGCCCAGGTGGTGGAAGAAGAGACCGGCGCAAAGGTGGTGGGGGCGTTGGTGATCGTCGATCGTCAGGAGGGCGCGGTCGAGAAGCTCGCTGAGGCGGGGATCGAGCTCGAGTCCCTCTTCAAGAAGGCTGACTTCGTCTAAGGGCGCTTCGGCAAAAGGGCAGGGTCTGGACCCTCCGAGGATTCTCGCCTTGGTCGCTTGACCTTTTCCCGGTCGAGCGGCACCATTCAAGGCTCGAATCGGGATTCCGGAGCTGATCGAAAGAAAGAGCCGGAAACGGAACGAGATCGCGGAAAACGTGCCGAGCGGGTGTAGCTCAGGGGTAGAGCACGACGTTGCCAACGTCGTTGTCGTGGGTTCAAATCCCATCACCCGCTCCATTTTTTAAGGGGAGAGAGAGAGTGCTCGCGTTGGCGAGTGTTCTTTTTCTCCCCTTAAAAAATGGGGCGGGTGGTGTTTTTTGGGTCCAACCTCTGGCGAGGTTGGGACCTTGGGGGGAATGTTGGTCTTGATACGGACTGGACTCACCCTGCCCCTTGGCTCGGGGGATCGGCGCAGGCGGCTTGATGCCCAACCGGATACACCCTGAACGACTGTCTATTGGCCCGAGAAGCCAAACGACGCTGACCTGCGAGCCGCTGACCCCCGCCATCGTCCGATTCCCGACTTTTCCCTGCGGATGCCCCCGCCTCCGACCGATTCCCCCAGAAGTCCCCGCGTTTTGCCGCATCTCCGTCGGGGCGCGTTGACTCACCTGTTGGCACAACCTAGAGTTACAAGATTCGGGATCATCTTGCGCCGCTCGGCCGGTGCCGGTGGACCCTCTCCACCGGATCGCTCCCATGGCGCACGATCCCTCGAGCCCCCCCGACGACAGCGCGCACGTCCATCGCGGCAGCTCGAACTTGAGGAATGAAGGAGAGATATGACGACGGATTCCCAGCCCGATACCGATCTCCCCGATGCCCCGGCATCGGCGGATGATACCTCGACGAGTCGTGAGCTCGCCGCTGCTGACGCAGCAGCAGTTGCCGACGAGGATAGTGGCGTCACCGTCGAGTTCCTCGACGAAGGACCCTGCCGCAAGCGGATGAAGGTTCTCGTCGCCGAAGAGAAGGTCACCGAAGAGCTCGATACCAACTACAAGCAGCTCCGCGGCTCGATCCAGCTTCCCGGCTTCCGGAAGGGGAAGGTGCCGATCTCGATCATCAAGGGTCGCTTCGGCTCGAAGATCGAGGCCGAGGTCCAGGAAGAGATGATCTCCTCGACCTTCTTCTCTGAAATTGAGAAGCGGGAACTCAAGGTGCTCGGTCAGCCGTCGTTCGAGAACATCGAATTCGCCCCCGGCAAAGTGCTCAGCTACGAGGCCGCGATCGAGATCGCGCCGTCGTTCGACATTCCTGAGTACACCGGCCTCGCCGTCGAGGCGTTCCCGATTGCGGTGAACCTCGACGAGGTCCAGAAAGAGGTCGACAGCCTGCTCGAGCAGCACACTTCGCTCGAGCCGATCGAGGCGGGGGAGCAGAAAATCGACGATATGGCAGTTTGCCATGTCGAGATTCTGGACGCCGAGGGTACCTCCGTTTTCGATCGCGACGAGGTCCACCTGAAGATCGGCCTCGACCAGGTCGATAACATCGAGGTCGACGGCCTCGGCGAGCGACTCCTTTCCGCGAAGGTGGAAGAAACGCTCGAATTCGAGATCGACGCGCCGGAAGACTTCCCCCTCGCGGAGGTTCAGGGTCAGAAAGTGACCCTGAAGATTCGTTTCCTCGAGGCGAAGCGCCCCATCAAGCCCACGCTCGACGAAGAGCTCCTGGGTCGGATCGGGGTCGAGAGCGAGGAGATGCTGCGCTCGGAGATCGAGAAAAACCTCGAGACCCGTCGTCGCGTCGAAGAGGAGAGCCGACAGGAAGGCTTGCTCGTGACCGAGGTCATTTCCTCGGTCGAGCTCGATTTCCCGCCGTCGATCCTCGAGCGCCGCCAAGAAGAAGTCGCCATGGGACGCCGATTCCGCCTGATGCGGTCGGGAAAGTCCCAAGAAGAGGTCGAGGCCGCGCTGACCTCGGACGAAAAAGAGATCGAGGCGGAAGCCCGCGAGGAGCTGAAGCGCTACTTCATCCTCGATGCGATCGCCGACAAAGAAAACGTGCTCGTCACCGAGGACGAGATTGGCAGGCGGATCACCGCGATCGCGATGTCGACGAATCGCGAGCCTCAAGAAGTGTTCGAAGAGTATCGTGAGGGCGGCATGCTCGACGAGCTGCGGGGAAGCCTGCGGCGCGAAAAAGTACGAGCCGTCATTCGCAAAAAGGCTAAAGTCAGTCAGCCCGAGGTCACCGAGGAGAGCTCCTCCGACGAGTCCGACGGAAACAAGGAGTAGGCGCGAGTCGGTCCGCAGGTCGGGTCACTCGGGCCGCTGATCAGGAGCACCATGGACAGGATCCGGGGAATGGAAGATATCCAAGAGATCGAGAACAACCTCGTTCCCTTCGTCATCGAGCGGACCGGTCGCGGCGAACGCAGCTACGACATTTTCTCTCGACTGTTGAAGGACCGGATTATCTTCATCGGGGATGCGATCCACGATCACACTGCGAACCTCGTGATCGCGCAGCTCTTGTTCTTGGTCTCCGACAATCGGAACCAGGACATCAACATTTACGTGAACTCGCCCGGGGGCTCGGTCACCGCGGGGTTGGCGATCTATGACACCATGCAATTCGTGCAGTGTGACATTGCCACCTTCTGCGTCGGCCAGGCGTCCTCGATGGGCGCCGTCCTTCTCGCCGCGGGAACCGCAGGGAAGCGCTTTGCACTTCCCCACTCGCGTATCATGATCCACCAGCCGTGGGGTGGTGCGCAGGGCACCGCGAAGGACATCGAGATCCAGGCGCAAGAGATCACGCGTAACAAGGAAGTGCTCTGTAAGATCCTCGGTCAGCACGCCGGCAAGTCGGCGGAAGAGATTGACCAAGATTCGCACTGGGACTTCTTCATGTCTGCTGAGGAAGCGAAAGATTACGGTCTGGTCGACCAGGTAATCAGCACGATCGCGCCCGAAGCGAAAACGTAACGACCGAGCGGAGGTAGATTGGCCGGCAACCAGAGAGGGAACGGGGGACGTCGCCAGCGTGTCGAGCGCTGCGTCTTCTGCGGGAAGAGCGCCAACGATGTGGAGCGCCTGATCGCCGGACCTCCCGGAATCTACATCTGCAACGAGTGCATCGAGCTCTGTTACTCGATCATCACAGAGGATGAGGCGCGCCGGAGCGACGGACGCTCCGGCCCGTCCATTCTCCCCTCCGAGATCCCGTCTCCGCGGAAGATCTACGAAGAGCTGAACCGTTACGTCATCGGCCAAGAGGATGCCCAGCGCACCCTCTCGGTCGCGGTGCACATGCACTATCGTCGGCTCCAGTATCAGGAGCAGGCGGCGCAGGATGGCATCGAGATCGACAAGTCGAACATCTTGCTCGTCGGTCCGACCGGCTCGGGCAAGACTCTTCTCGCGCGCACCCTCGCCCGCTACCTCGACGTGCCCTTCGCCATCGGCGATGCGACCACGCTGACCGAGGCGGGCTACGTCGGCGAAGACGTCGAGAACCTGCTCCTCAAGCTGTTGATGGCCGCCGATTTCGACCTGGCTCGCGCCGAGGTGGGGATCGTCTTCATCGACGAGGTCGACAAGATCGGCAAAGCGACCCAGAACGTCTCGATCACCCGCGACGTGTCGGGGGAAGGGGTGCAGCAAGCGCTCCTCAAGATGCTCGAGGGCACCATTGCGAACATTCCGCCGCAAGGGGGGCGCAAGCATCCCGAGCAGCAGTTCATCCAGATGAACACGAAGAACATCCTGTTCATCTGTGGTGGAGCCTTCAACGGTCTCGAAGACATCATCGCGGAGCGCCTCAATCAGAAGCGTGTCGGTTTCCGCACCGATGGCTCACTCGACAATGACATCGTCGATCCGGATGACCCGGTGCGTCGCTCGGAACTGCTCCGGAAGGTCGAAGTCGTCGACTTGATGAAGTACGGCATGATCCCCGAGTTCATCGGCCGGATGCCGGTCGTCACCGCGCTCGGCCCGTTGAGCGACGAAGAGATGGTGCGCATCCTCACCGAGCCGAAGAACGCGTTGGTGAAGCAGTACCAAGAGTTCTTCAAGATGGATGGCAAGCAGCTCGAGTTCACCGAGGACGCCCTCAAGCAGATCGGCGCTCGCGCTCGTCTGCGCGGGACCGGAGCGCGCGGTTTGCGCTCGATCATCGAAGTCCTGATGCGTGACGTGCTGTTCGAGCTCCCCGAGAAGTCGGACGTGCGTCAGTACGTCGTGACGGGCGAGATGGTCCGCCAGCTCGACCTCCCTTCCGACGAGCGGGACGCCCCCGAGGCGGATGGGGACGAGGTCAAGGACGCGAAGTCGAAGGCGAAAGCAAAGCCGAAAGCGGCGAAGACGAAGCCGAAACGGAAGAGTTCGGCGTAACGACTTCGGCTTGCCGGAGTCGAGTGACGAAGAAGATGAATTGAGCACGGCCGGAGCCGGGGGACGCCCCCCGGGTCCGGCCGTAGCGCATGGGGGAAGTCGCGATCGATCGCATGCCGGGTGACGGGGTATGGGGGAAGCCCCTGTGAGGGCCCCCCCCGATCCCGATCTTTTAAGCGTTCGTCAGCGAGCAGCTCTCGCTCGAGTCCAGATCTTACCAACGCACGATCTCGATCGCGTTCACGCACGGGTTCTGGAGCACTCCTTCGAACAGCACGCCGAGGCTGTACTCAACCCCGCTCCCAATTCTTGACCTCTGCGCGGATCGCATGGTTCCCACTCGGGCGCCCACCTCCGCTGCGATATCGAAGTCGAACAACATGGGCGAGCCCCCGTCGAAGCCGCTCGAGACGTCGAAGATTCGAGATCCCGCACCGTTGAACCAATTCTCGGCCAAGTACACCCGCACGTAGTACGTTCCGGGGGGCACCATGAAGTCGTACCCCATCGGATCCGAGTTCGGGTTGGGGTCGTAGCGCTCGGAGCGAAGGACCTGGTTCGGCACGGCGGTCGGAACAGTACTGTCGCCGGTGGTCGAAGTATTGAACTCCACCGAGTTGGTCAAGCTTCCGTCCGCGTAGGGCGATGGGTTGGTCCCGCTGTCGGCGCTCCAGGGGATGCCACCGTCGTTCGCAGCGATCTCCGGCCCGCCGCAGTTCACGCGGTAGAGGACGGTCCCGGTAGTCACGATATTGAGAACGTAGTTTCCGGTCGAACCCGCATTGTAGCCATCGATCACGACGACGAACTGGGCGCCGGCGAGCAGACTCACTTGGAGCCGCGATTGAAGGGAGCCAGAGTCATCGTTGCACTCGAGGAGGGTGGTGCAATCGGAACCATATAGGGAGAGCACCGTGTCGTAGTCCGAACCTGCGGTCGTGATCACGTAGATACCCGCGGTCTCGGTCACGAAGTTGAAGGCCACGTCCCGACCCCCGGAGGCACCGCAACCCTGGAAGTCATTCGAGTCGCTGGCATTGCTACCGACGGCGGCGCCCATGCCGGCGAACACCTGACCCACAACGCACGCCGGGATCGGCAGGGGCAGTGGGGGCAGTGGGG
>CALEHF010000397.1 GCA_937876125.1 uncultured bacterium | reverse complement strand
ATGAACCCAGGATCGATTGCCGGGGTGGGTGTCGCCGATCGTCTGATCACCGCGTGGCCCCAAGAAATGACTGTGCTTCATCCGTCGGGAGCCGTCGACTCTCTGATGCTCATCGCGCGGATCGATCGCCAGGCCACTGACTCCAGCATCTTTGGCAAGCGCGAAGTGCATGTTTGGGTCGTGCGCGTACGAAACGGAACCGAGCGTTTCGTGCGCGGCGGGTCGGTCTCCGCGTTCTCGGGTTCGCGCACATTCTTCGAAAAGCTCGCGCGCTATTCAAGCGCGCCCCAATTCGAGTTCTATCTCGGTACGCTTCCGACCCCGGAAGATCAACTCGTCGAAGGTGTGGACCCCCCGTTCTGGATCGATCAGTTCGCGCCGACCGCCGAGGCGTCGAAGTGACACGCCCACCGACGAGCGCCGCCGCCCCTCCCCAGAGAGGAGTGCGCTAGTGCCCCAAGAGAAGCTCATCCTCATCGCGGGCGCCCTGTTTGCCGTTTTCGCGCTCGTTTCCGTCAGGGTCGCGCGGCGCCGAGGAGATTCGTCTTCGAAGCGGAGCGGGTGCGTCGGCTGCATCGCGATGGTGCTGTTCGCTCTCCTGGTCACCGGAGCCATCGTGCGAGGAGTGCACTCGGTCCGCTGGCAGAACCGAGCGAACTCCATCGATGTGACCGCCGTCGACGGCATCGAACTCTTCGCTGGCGCAGAGGTGGACGAGGAGACGACCGGGATGATGAGCGGCACGGAGTCCGTCGAGTACTCTCCGCCGACGTTTTCGGCGGACGCGACTCCCCGAGTGATCATCGAGGCGCTCTTCCCCGGGATGTCCCTAGTCGATGTGAAGACGCAAGGAATGACGACCGCCGAGAGCCCCGAAGGGCACTGGGTGGGGAGGTCGCTCGGCGTGGTGCTTCGCGCGCCCGATGGAACCATCGATTCGATGGTGCTTTTCTTGAAGACGGTGGCGGAGTCCCCCGCAGCGGGACTTCGTGTCGCAGTCGTGCGCGCGCGACGTGGCGCGGAGCGTTTTGTCTCGGCCGAGACGGTCGGGATCGACCTGGTCGACAGTAGCTATCTCGATCGCTTTCTCCGGATGGATGAGCCGCCGCGTCTCACCCTGGAAGTGCGGGTGGGACCGACCCCGGAGGCGCTCCGCTCCGGCGGGCAAGAGCCGAAGTACGTGATCGACGCGATTCCCCCGAAGTAGCCGGCGAGGCCAGGCACGTTCGGTCTGGGACTCGCCGTTCCGCTCGCGATCGCATACCATCGCTCGATCACAACCCTGTGCGGCTCAACGGGCCGCGCCAGTACACCCCGGAGGATCCCCGATGACCGACGCCGACGCCCCGAAGACCGACCACCGACCGTGGTATCGCGACGGGTTGCCGTTCTCGTGCACACAATGCGGCCACTGTTGTCGCATCGAGGGCTACGTTTGGATGTCGCAGGAAGAGATCGAGAACATCGCCGACCACCTCGGGCTCGATGTCGACGAGTTCGGCGCACGCTACCTGATGCGAGTCGGCAAGCGGTGGAGCCTCAAGGAGAAGAAGAACTTCGACTGCGTCTTCTGGGACAATGGCTGCACGGTCTACCCGGTGCGACCGACGCAGTGCCGGACCTTCCCCTTTTGGCCGGAGAACATCAGAACCATCGACAAGTGGCTCAAGGTGGTCGAGGAGTGCCCCGGAAGTGGGTCAGGGCGTGAGTACTCCTTCGAAGAGATTGAGGCGCTGAAACTCGGAATCGGCGAAGCGGGAGCGCCTGCCGGAGGTAAAGCTGACTCTCCAACCGAGGGGGAAGAGGGGGCTTCGTGATGCGCGGGAAACGACTTCTCCTCGCGATCCTCTGGGCTGCGGCTCTCTCCGGTTGCGCGGGAAGTGACCATCGCCCCGAAAAGCCGAGTGGACCCCACCCGAACGCCGGTTGGATGCGTCGTCTCGATGGCGCGATGGAGACTGGGGTTGCGAGCCCTCAGCTTCTCGACCGCGCGATGGCGCACCCCGACGGCCGGGTCCGCCTTCTCGGAGCGCGCGCGATCGGAGTGCTCGCGCCACCGAACGCAGTCACTCTCCTCTCGTCCCATGTCTCTGCCCCCGAGGCGCCCGAGGTCCGCGTCGCGGCAATCTTCGCGCTCGGGCTCCTGCATCGCCCGGAAGCTCTCGCCCCACTCGAAACGGTCCTCGCGAACGATCCCGATCCGTTGCTGCGCCGCCATGCCGCGGTTGCCCTCGGTCGCATCACGCCTCCGCCCCTCGGAGCCCCGACCGGAACGGGTAGCGTGGCTCCGCCTGCGACGGGGGAGGTGGGAATTTCGGCCGCCGTGGTTCCCCTTCTTCTCGGAGGGCTCGACGATCCCGATCCCCGAGTCCGAGGCGCGGCGGCCCTTGCGGTGTGGCACCACGGGGAGTCCGCGGCGGTCGCGATCGATCGCCTCGTCGCATTGCTCGACGACACCGATCCTGAAGTGCGCTGGCGAGCGGCGTACGCGTTGATGCGCATCGAAGATCCTCGCACCAGTACCCCCTTGCGCTTGCGGCTGAAGTCGAGCGATTCCTTGGTCCGCACTTTCGCCGCTTGGGGGGCTCGCCAACCCGCGGACGCCGCTGCAGTCCCGGCTCTTCGCGCACTTCTCGCAGACTCTACAAGCGTTTCCTGGGCGCGAGTCCAAGCGCTTCGGTCGCTCGGTGCGATCACCGAGGCGCACCCCGAGCAAGCGCGAGCGGTGCGCGATGCCCTTCTCGAGCATTTGATGCGGGAGCAACACCCGGGCGCCCTCGAGGTCTTGTTCGACGCGCTTGCGGTGAGCGCAGGGGAGATCGAGATCCCGTTCCTCATCGCGACGATCGAGCGTGAAGAGCGACCCACCCCACGGCGGGCGGCGATCCGCGCGCTCGGAAAGTGCGGGGGAGATGAGGCGATCGCGCTCCTCACCGTCCTCTCGGCCTCTCCCGATGCGTGGACTAGGAGTGCGGTTGCGACTGCACTCGGGTCGATCGGCAGCGGCGGGGGGCCACTGCTCACTTCACTCCTACGGGATGATGATCGCCGCGTGCGCACGGCGGCAGCGGAGGCGGTTGCGTCGATCGATGCGCCGTTCCGCTTCCCGCTCCTCTCGACCGTGCTCGAAGATTCCGACCTCGCCGTGCGGGCCACTGCGGTCACTGCGTTTGCCAAGGAACGCCCCGAGGAGTGGCGAGCGGCCTTGACCGCCACCTGGGAGAATTCGCAAAATCCTGAGTACTGGGAGCTGCGCCATACCATCCTTGGCGCGTTCGCCGAGCATGCACCGGACGAGGCACGCATCCTCGCAGAGAAGGGACTCTCTGATCCGTTCCTCACCGTGCGGATGGCGTCGGTTGCGATTCTCGAGAGACCCTTGCCGAGCGCCGATGAGATCGCGCCCCCGATGGGCCTTCCGTTCCCGCGACTCGACGACCCCTTTGAGACTGACGCGCCGCTCCACGCGACGATCGTGACCGCGCGCGGGACGATGGTGGTCGCGCTGTTTCTCGAAGAAGCGCCGCGCCACGTGTCGAGTTTCGTGGCACTCGCCGATCGCGGCGACTACGACGGGCTGCATTTCCATCGGGTCGTGCCGAGTTTCGTGGTGCAGGGGGCGGACCCTCGCGGGGATGGTTGGGGCGACGCGGGCTACCACCTCATCGATGAACTCCACAGCGTCGAGTACGTCCGAGGGACTCTCGGCATGCCGAAGGCGGGCGATCACACCGGCGGGTGTCAGATCTTCATCACGCACCTCCCCACGCCTCACCTCGACGGGCGGTACACGGTGTTCGGTCAGGTGATCGAAGGGCTCGATGTGCTCGATCGGATCGAGGTCGGCGACAAGATCGAGAGTATTCGCATCGAGGGGGTCGCGGCTGAACGAGGGCGCCCCCGCCGCGCGGAGTTTTAGAGGTCCGGGGGGGAGCATAAGGACGTGATGGCCACTCCGTCGATGCCAGATCCAGGCCGCACCGGTCCCCCGCCTCTTCCTGAGGGGGAGAGTCCCTCAGGATTGGGCCCCTCAGGATTGGGTCCTTCGCGTTCCTCCGCCCGTCGTGGCAGCCGCAGCTTGGGAATGCTCACCATTTGCGTGGCCGTTATCGCCGTCGCGTCGGTGGTGGAGGTCTCTCCCGAGCGGGCGCACATTCGCGGCGTCGAAGGGCCTCCCTGCCTGGTTCGCGGGATTCTCGGGGATGACGCGTGCCCGGGGTGCGGACTCACCCGAAGCACGGCCTTCGTCTTGCAAGGGGGGTGGCGGAGCGCGTGGGCGATCCACCCCGGTGGATTCGTCATCGCGCTCCTCTGCGTCTTGGGGGTCCCCCTTCATTTCCAGGAATGGCGGAGATCTCAGAGTGCGGGGGGAAAGAGACGCCCCGAGCGAATTCGATGGGCTCTGTTGACCCGGTGGGCGATTTTGGGCGGAGTGGTCGCTCCCTGGTTATGGCGGTTGCTCGGCGCGGAGTAGGAATCGCTCCCCGCCGTTCGAGGGCGACTCGCAGAGGACTGCTTCAGCGCTGCCCTATCGCGCTCTGACATGAGTTCCAGCCCGATCGGAGATACTTTGGAAGCGTCGATTCAGATCATCATAGTGCTGGGCTTCGGGATCGCATGTGCGCTCATCGCTCAGAGTCGTGGGCGGAGCGCGGTGGGCTGGTTCTTTATTGGCCTCGTGGCTGGCTGTATCGGACTGATCATTCTCCTCGCCATTTCCGACCTCAAAGTAGAGCAGCAAAAGTTCTCCAAGCTCCACAGCGAGAACATGCGCCTCCGTGAACGACTGAAGAAGGACCGACAAGTTGCCGACCAGCGCCATACCGAGCTCACCCGACGCGTCGGAAGCCACGATCGAGCGCTCGGACTCGATACCGCGTCGCGCGATCCGATCCTCGGCCCGGGTGACGGGCCGGGTGTCGCCGGAACTCTTCCTCTTCTTTCGTCGAGTCGGTTCTCGAGCATCGACTGGTACTACGTTGTCGAAGGGGAGGCGAAGGGGCCGGTGACCTTCTCCGACCTGGTTGCCCTCACCACCGAGCGGCTCATCTCCGACAAATCACTCGTCTGGCACGATGGACTCGTGGATTGGATGAGCCTCTCCGAGGTCCCCGGTCTGTCGGAGGAACTCAATGGTTGAACGCCCGCCTCCTCCTCTCCCCGATTTGGAGCCTCCGGTGGGGGAGCCGGCGTACGCGTGGTTCGAAGGTGTGCTCGAGGGGACGCGGGGGAACGACGACCACCCACTCCAGAGTGCGGCGGGTACGATCGATGGACTGCGCATCGGGCGCGCCGATCTCGAGTTGGACGGTCCGCGCTTCAGTCTGCTTCTCACGGGCGCCACCGTCCTCGGTCGACAGGTGGATGACAGCGCCAAGAAGCAGTTCCTCGGAGCCCTCGAAATTGTGGCGGCGTGTGCGGGACGAGAGCGCCCGATCGAATCCACCCTCCGCTGCACAGAGGTGTACCAAGATCGAACCGTGGAGACTCTGTTCGGGGTCGAAGGGGGGGCCGTTCGCGCCGTTGGGCGAGTGCGCGCCATTTCCACCGAGGACCGTCGGCGCGATCCGCGCGCCGAGGTCGTCATCCCGCCCGCTCAACTGAGAGATCATCGGCGGCGGGCCCTGATCGTCGGCTTCCTCGTTCTGGCGATCGGAGTGCTCGTGCTCTGGCAACAGGGGTGGGTCGATCGCCTGCGCAGTGTCGATCCCGCGGAGTTACCGATCAGCGCGCCGGAGTTTGGAACTCGCCTCACGGTCTCGGTGGAGCGCAGTTTCGGAAACTACGTCGTCACCGTGGGACGCGGCCCCGACTTTCCCGACTCCGATGAAAAACTCAATTTGTGGCGAGACCGACTCTCAGGTGCGCGCGAACGGATGGCACACCAGACTCTTGCGGCAGGGGGAGACGTCTACGTCCATCTCCTCGGACGCGATTCGAACCGGTTACGCACGGTGAAGATCGACATCAGTCCGCTGGTCCTCGACGTGGACGACGCCGTCACCGGGATGCTCCCGGGTCACCCCGACACCACCGGGTTTGCGCTGAGCTCCACCGAAGTTTGGGGCCGTTAGTCATGACCATCCCGAGGGGGTCGAATGCCGATCGCCCGCCTCTGGTTTGGCCGCGAGAAGCGCCGCTTCCCGAGGCGGACGCAGTGACGACCCGCTGCGCTCGTTGCGAGCAATCTTGGCGGATCCATCGAGATCTCTGCGGGTATCGGCTGCGCTGTCTTTGCACCGGTTGGGTCCGAGTTCCGTATCCCCCCGCGGTGGTCGGGTCCGCTCAGGCGATCGCGGCCGGCGCTTTGAGAGCTGAGCTCCCCGCACCTCGTTCAAAGAGCCCCTCCGTTGCTTCCGTTCCAGCGCCGCCGAGGGCGCTGACCCGGACAGCGTCAGCTTCCGAGGAGACGTTTCCCACGTTTGGGCCTGGGCCTCGGGAGATCGACCGGGGGATCCTCGAGACCGTCGCTCTCGTGATCGCCTTCATCGCGCCGGGGAGTGCTTTCGCGCTCCTCGCTGGGCTCGACGTCTACATCCAATGGCTTCCGGTCGTCTCGCTCGTCTCGGGTGTGCTCGTTCTGCTCGTCGGGATTGCGAGCGGGCAGTTCGGGTTCGAGGCTCTGAGAGGTGCGCGAACCCGCTACTTCGTCGAAGCGGTCGCCGCAGCCGGGATCGGGCTCGGCCTCGCCTTTGGCTGGACAGCGTTCGCAGCGGAGGCGGGAATCGACATGACTTCGGGGCTGATCAGCATCGTCGAGTCGCTCGGGCTCCCGCTCGCCTTGTTCGCGATCGCGCTCTGCCCCGCCGTATTCGAAGAACTGGCGTTTCGCGGCATCATTCAGGGGCGCATGATCCGTCTCCTCGGGGCGGGGACTGGAATTCCCCTCACCGCGGTGCTCTTCATGTTCGCCCACGGCGTCAGTGCGGCGAGTCCCATCCACCTCTTGTTGGGAATGCAGCTCGGTTTTCTTCGGCAAAGGAGCGGCAGTCTGTACCCCGGGATGATTCTCCACGGGCTCTACAATGGCGTGCTTGTCGCCACCGCGGCCTGATCGGAGTCCCTCTGACGCGGCAGCATCCCAAAACTTGAGGCCAACGCCCCAACTTCTTCTCAAGGCGCCGCTCGATCGTGTCGAGATTCAGAGCGGAACCGTTCTACAGACGAGAGGAAGATCAATGGACCAGATTCGTAGAGCCGCCCGTCGCGTGCTCCCCCTAATCGTCTTGTGCCTGGCCGCAGGATGCGTCCAGACCAGTATCAAAGAGACCAACGAGTTGATTCCCAACACCTCCGAGGGGAAGTCGACCGTCCTCGATATCAAGATTGATAAGTACGAGGGGCTCCGAAAGGAGTTTCCGAACGAGCCGCGCTACCGCGAGCGTCTCGCTCGCCTGTCTTGGATGAAGAAGGATCACACGAAGGCGCTTCGCTACCTCGACGAAGCGATCAAGCTCGACCCCGAAAACCCCAAGTACGCGTACCTCAAAGGGACGATCTACATGGGGATCGATAACATCCGCCTCGCGGAAGCATCGTTTCGGGAGATCATCGAGGGGCCGGGCAAGGAGTTCACCGGACCTTACATCAAGCTCGCCGAGCTCTGTCTCCGGGGCGAACGCCAGCCCGACGCGATCGTCTATCTCGATCAGTGTCGCGAGATCGATCCGCTCTTCTCGACTCCCCACTACTACCTCGGGAAGATCTGGTTGGAGCGCGGCGATCAAAAGAAGGCGATCCATCACCTCGAAGAGTACTTGCGTCTCGGCGGCGGGGTGCTGCAGGACGAAGTTCTGGTGGCTCTCAAGAAGCTGCAGCCGGGACTGCGGATCCACCACATTCGCTAAGTGACGTCGACCGAGAGATTGCTGATGCAGAAGGGTCCGGGTGCGCACTGCGCGCCCGGACCCTTCTGGCATCGGTGGTTGTGCCCTCCGCTTCAAGGCGCGCAGCGCTCGGAGCTCACGCGCGATGGCCGAGCGGTCGCCCCGACTGCCTCCTAAGCGATGCGAATGTTCTGGAGACGCTGCGCGATCTCTGGGCGATTGTTCGCTTCGATCATCCACTCAGGAAGGGCCTCCACATATTCGCGTGCCCCGGAGTCCATCGTCTTCGGATCGATCGCACCCGAAAGCCAACGGACCAGCAGGTCGAGGTGGTCCAAGTTTCTGGCCCAGACGTGGTGCTGCCGAAAGGTCAGCTGGAACCAGTACTCGAAATCGATCCCCTCTGGAGCCTTGGACTGGCGGGCGAGCCCGCACTCGGTGCAGTCCAGTCGGCGAGCGACGAGGCGAACCATCGTCTCTCGATAGGTTCCACGAACGCCGTTCGGTTCCATTTGCGCCGATGCACGAGCGCTGCAGACGGGGCATTTGACGTCATACACAGTCATGGTTTTGCCCGACTTGGGTTGAGCCAAAGGTGCTGCTGACGCGACTCAGCTCGGGTCCCCCGCGTGGCGGACCACCGAACAACCTTGGCAAAAAGTGAAGCGACCGATCCTCGAGAGAAACGAGCAGAGGCCGCGGAGCGAACGAGGGTGTGAAGCGTAGAACGATCGACCAGTGCCGATCCGCTCTGGCAACGAGTGCGCCGCACAGCCAAAAGGGGGACCCGTCTCGAGAGCGCGCGGAGACCCATCGGGGGCAGTGCTTCAAACACACAAGGGTGCATGTTGAGGCGGAATGCACCTCAGCCCAAGGGAATCATTCCGATTTTCTCGCTCTTGCCCCTTTGAGGGCGAGATTTCCGCGCTCTATGGAGGGGATTTCGGTGGAGGAGATTGCTGCGGAGAGGAGTTCAGCGGAGAGGAGTTCAGCGGAGAGGGCCGGGAGGAGAAAGAAAAAAAATGGATCGGGGGATAAAGGATAGTTAAATCCCCCGACCCGTGAGGAGGTGTGTTCTCGGAAAATTTAATCCCTAGTTCGGCGCGCGCTCATTGCTGAGGGCACCGATCCGAGAACTGTGGGATTCGTTCGCGCACGGTCCTGCGTAAGCAGGCGGCTGCTCCGGTCGCAAAACGCTGAATCGTGAGGGCGCGAGTGATCGCTCTAGGGGGGTGCACGCAGTCGATCCACGCACAGCACACACCTAGAACGAACCGAACTGGAGTGTCGCTGATGCGACGATCGTCCGTTCGGCTCCTCCGTCGCTCACTCGAAAAGCGAGGTCAAGAGGCTTCGCCTCGCGGGTCCCCCACCACCACATGGGCGGCGAGTGGCCAGGCACGGCTCAGTTCATCCGGTGACATCATGACCGGTGCAACCTCCGGACGCAAGTACTGAAGTCGGACGCTTTCTCCGTCATCGCGAAAAAGTCGGCAAAATGTGCTCTTCTTGCCGTGAAAACGGACGAACGCGTAGGATCCGTTGGATGCCTCTTGTTCGCCGTCAAACACGACCAGATCACCCTCCTTGAAGAGGTCTCCCACCATTTCTCGGCCCCGGACCCTGAGCGCAAATGCTTTCCTGCCCAGGAGTTCGGGGATCATGAGGACCCCTTCGACCGCCGCGACAGGGTCCCCCGCGCGGTCGAAGTCTTCGGGGTAGTTCGCTTCGTCCCCGAGCAGGATTGGGATCCCCGTCACTTCCCCGCTCGCCGCAGATGTCCCCATGCTGAGGCGGTGCACTCGGACCGTGAGGGTCCGAATGATGGACTCCTGGCGGTCGAGGACCGCGAACGGGTCGATTTGGAGGATCTTGCAGGCCTTGCGTAGGAAGTCACCGTCGAGACCGCTCCGGCGCCCTTCTTCGACCGCGAGGACGTAGGCGCGGGTGTGGGTGGTGCGGCGGGCGAGGTCATCCACGGTGATGTGTCGACGGCGGCGTTCCGACCGGACCAGCTTGCCGATCCCGAGGTGGAGGTCGGAAAGACCGAGTTCTTTCACCCGCTTCGGACCGAGGGATTCCAGGGTCACCGGATCGGCGACTTCATCGGTAAAGAACGCGGCGGGGGAGGTTCCGAGGGCGGAAGCGAGCTTGACGATCACTTCGGAGTCGACTCGCCGCTGACCCTTTTCCAGTCGCGTCATCTGCGACGGGGAGAGCCCGATCCGCTCGGCGAGTTCCTTCCCGGTGATCTGTCGCTCCTCACGGAGCTGTTTGATGCGTTCGCCGATGTCAATCAAGGGTTGCCTCCCGGCCGCATGTTACGCGCTCTGTCGCGATAACTCGATGACCATGTAACAGAGCTGTGCGGCGTTGAAGGTCGCGTGGAGTGCGATGCAGCTCCAGATGTTGCCGGTGCGATGGAACAGCGCGGCGAGGAGCATTCCAAGAACCGTGATCGGGACGAAGGCGAACAGCGAGCCGTGGATCAGCCCGAACAAAACACCGGACCCGACGATTCCCACACCCACCCCGAATCGATGCTCTAGCCAGCGAAAGACCACCACTCGAAAGAGCAGTTCTTCGACGATCGGAGCGACCACGATCGCGAGGGACATGATCGTGAAGGCGGTGGCCCAGGAGCCGTACTCGACACTGTCGCGGAAAATCAACACGACCCCCTGCTGGGCAGTGTCCATCCCCGAGATGATGAGTGTGTACAACCAGAGAATGTTGATAGCCAGGAGTCCGGGCAGCGAGAAGATCCAGACCAGTCCGCCCTGCTTCGCGGCGCGGAGCAGGGAGCCCGTGCCGAGGCCGATGACCGTCAGTGGTTGGCCGAACAGCTTTGGAAGCAAAAGGATGCCTCCCGCGATGGTCAGGCCGGCGAGCGAGCTCGCCGCAACTTGCGCTGACGTGGCCAGAGGGACCCTCGCAAAGTATTCGATGAGACTCGAGACCTCGGTCACCGGGGACGCCCTGAAGGCGACGAGGACCAGGGAGCCGAAGGCGAACTGGAGCAAGTACCAGCCGAACAGATAGAGGATCACCTCGGGAAATCCCCAGCGAGGAGCGGGGAGCGAGACCCGAGGGGACCGTTGGCGCAAGAGGTGAAGGAAGATCGCACTTGTGGTGACGACGACAGCGGCGAGGAGCACAGCCCCGATTGCCACGAGGAGTCCAGAGGCGTCGTTCGAGAATATCTCCGTGATCTGGTCGTGGAGTTCCGACGTCTTGTCCTCGGTCACTCCGGCAACTCCTGGTCACTCTCTGCACCGAATGATTCATGCCCGCTGCCGGGATGGCCCCATACGCTATGGCCCCGAACGTCTATGGCCCCGTCAGGATCAATTCTCGCTCGCGCTACTCACCCAGAACTCCTTCGAGGGGGCTCGAGGCGGTCGCATACAGACGCTTTTCGATGCGGCCCGCGCGGTGGGCGAAGTACCCCGCAGCGAGCGCGTGTCGCATCGCGTGCGCCATGGCGACAGGATCTTTCGCGCCCGCGATCCCGGTGTTGAGGAGCACGCCTTCGGCGCCGAGCTCCATCGCAATCGTCACGTCGCTCGCGGTGCCGACTCCCGCGTCGATGATCACGGGGACCGTCAACGTCTCGAGGATGATGCGCAGGCTGTGTCGATTGTTGATCCCTTGGCCGCTGCCGATCGGGGAGCCGGCCGGCATCACCGACGTCGCTCCGGCGTCTTGGAGACGGAGCGCCATCACCGGATCGTCGGAGGTGTAGGCGAGCACTGTGAACCCCTCCGCGACCAAAGTCTTCGTCGCTTCGAGCGTACCGACCGGGTCGGGGAGCAGAGTTTTCTTGTCGCCGAGCACTTCCAGCTTGACCCAGTCGCCGAGTCCGAGCTCGCGGCCGAGGCGCGCGACCCGGATCGCATCTTCCGCTTCGAAGCAGCCGGCAGTGTTCGGGAGAATCGTGTAACGCTTGCGGTCGAGGTGCGCCATCACCGGGTCGTGCCCGCTCTTCCAGTCGACGCGGCGGATCGCCACCGTCACGACCTCACACCCGGATGCATCGAGGGCGGCGACCATCGTTTCGGGGTCTTTGTACTTCCCCGTGCCGACGAAGAGGCGCGAGTGAAACGTACGGTCACCGAGGGTGATCGGCGCGGGTGTCACCGTTTGCGGTGTCGGTGGGGTCGGGGTCGAGTTCATGGTGCTTATCCTCCTCCGACTATCGTCACGATCTCGATCTCGTCCCCCTCGGTGAGAGCGTGGGCCCGGTAAGTGGAGCGCGGCACGATGACGCGATTCACCTCGACGGCGAGCGCGCGGCGATCGAGGCCGCGGGTCCCCGCTTCTTTCGCCTCAGCTTCGAGGGAGGCGACGAGCTGTTCGACCGAGCTGTTCGCGGGGATGGTGCGTACTTCCCCGTTCAGCGAGATGTTCGGCATGGGTGGGTTCTTCCAGATCGAGTGAGCGGCGAGTGTAGGGAGGGGGATGGGGGGTGTCAACGCGCCCGGCGGCGAGTCGCGAAAAGGAACGTGGAGCCCAAGGAAAGCTCCTCGCGATTCCACGTCCTGGTCGCTGCAACGGAGACTTGGCGTGCATTGGGGCGGTTTCGCTCCGCTGTCAGCGGCGTTCGAGCTTGGCGCTACGATCTTGCTTTTGGAGAGTCAACAGCGCGAGCGCCGTCGAGTAAACACGCCCCCCCGCGAGTCCCCACTCACCGATCGGATCCCAACTCCCTCGCGAGCAGCCGTCCGTGCGCTGGTGATCGATCAGAGTGTTTGCAGCGATCGCGGCCCACGCCGCCGAGTTTTCGTCGGTCATGAGCGAACTGAGGTAGGTTCCGAAGTACCAGTAGACCTGGTTGACCGAAGAGAGCTGCTTTCCCTCTGGAGGGACCCAAGCGGGGGGTGCCCCGTGCACGAGAGTGAGCCCGCGCCGGATCCCCACATCGCTCCGGGGGACGCCAGCGAGGAGCCGGCTGCAATTCGCCATGGCGGTCAGCGTCGGAATCTCTTTCGAGTACGGATAGGTGTTGTCTCGCTCCGATGCCATCAGGCGTGATCCTTCATCACCGGGTGCCTCGTAGCCGACGAGGCCGGTTGTCGTGGGGGTGACCGCCCGGAACCAGCGGAGTGCTCCGTCGAGAGACGCGCGGAGTTCATCCTTCGGGATGGTGATCAGGCGTGCGTCAGCACACGCTTTCGCGGTCTTGAGCGAAAGCACCAGCCAGCTTGTCACGCTCGTGTCGTTTCGCCCCGTTTGGTAGCCGTACTTCCAGCCATAGCCAGGGTTCTGGGCGCGGAGGGTCCACTGGGTCGCAGCCTCGACCGGCTTCGCCAAGCGTTGTCGATCGCGACTGATGAAGAGCAGTTCCGACAGAGCGTGCGACGCCAGAGCGTGATTGTAGATCCATTCGTTCGCCCGCGAAGACGGTGCACCGATCAAGCCGTCGAGCGACGGGTCTTCGTTCGTCAGCTGTTGCTCGAGGAGCCAATTGCACCCTCGCCGCACCGTCTCGCGCATCGCAGCGTTCTCGCCATCGCGGTGGGTGTGTCCCGCGCCGACAAAGGCGAGAATCGCGAGCGAGGTGACTCCGACGTCGTATCCCGCGAAGCCTGCGCCGTGGGGGTGCGACGCGGTGGCAAGATCGAGAGCGACGCAGGGTTCACCCCGCTCCTGTCGGTCGCACTGAGTCATGAACTCAGAAGACGACCAGCGCCCATCCGGCTCTTGGTGAGCGAGAAGCCAAGCGAGACCCCGCTCGAGAGTTGATGCGGGGTCCGGCGGAGTCTGCGGGGGCGAGACGCGGACAGTGGTTCTTGGAGCGACCGCGTCCCCCTGGTCTGATGGGCGCGAGTCTCCGGTGCCGCTGCACGAAGCGACGCAGAGTGCCACGCCGAGAATGAGCGCCACGCTGAGACAGTGCGCAGCAACGTCAAGTCGCGAAGTCTTCCGACTGGACCGATCCATAGCCTTCCTCCTTCGAGCTGAGTGTGATGGGGTTCAGTTTGGGTTCAACGCCGAGACCGATCGTAGACCTCGAGGATCAATGCGCCCATGGCGGTCGAGTACACCCTTCCCCCGGCGCATCCCCATTCACCGATCGGATCCCAACTGCCATCTTCACAGCCGAGCTTTCGCTGGTTGTCGACCATGGTCGGGGCGAGAGCTTCCACCCACTTCTTCCAGGGTGCACCACCGATCTGGTAGAGCGCGTAGGTGGCGTAGTACCAAGAGTAGAAGTTGATCTTCGACTGACGTTTTCCCGTTGTTGGTCGCCACTCCGGGAGGTTTCCCACGAGATGCGAAACGGCGGCGCGCATCGCGTCCGTGCGTCGCCCCTGCCCCGCGAACACCCGGGTCAGCACCCCGACCGCGGTCATGCACGAGAGCTCCTTCGAGTATGGGTAGTTCTCGCCGTGCACCTTCTGCAATCGAGATCCTTCATCCCCGGGCGCCTCGTAGCCCGTGATCCCGGTATGCGACGACGTGACCGCCTCGATCCAGGCGATCGCCCCGGCGAACGCGGTCTCGAATTCCGCCTTGTCGAATTTGATCAGGTGGGCGTGCCCACACGCTTTCGCGCTCTTCAGGGCGAACACCATCCAGCCGGTCACCGACGTATCGTTCTTGCCGGTCTGGTAGCCGTACTTCCAGCCAAACCCGGGGTTCTGGGCGCGCAAGCACCAGTTCACCGCTGATTGGGTGGGTGGTGTGAGGTGGAGTCGCTGGCGGCTACTGAGGAGTAGATCCGCCATCGCGAGGGTCGCGATGGCGTGGTTGTAGATCCACTCGTCCGTGGTCTCGCTCGGTGTGCAGAAGAGCCCATCGAGGGCGGGGTCGGTCGAATGGACCTGCTCTGCGATCAGCCACTGCACGCCGCGACGGACACACTCACGGAGCTCTCGATCTTCCCCGCTGGTGTGGGTGTAGCCGAACCCGACGATTGCGAGGAGCGCGAGGCCAGTCACGCCGACGTCGTATCCCTCGAAGCCAGAGTCGGTGCCGGTCCCCGAGTCGAGCTGGTTCGTGAAGTTGCAGAGCGCACCGTGCTCTTCGCTGTTGCAGTTCTCATGGAAACCGTGGCTCGACCAGTGTCCATCCGGGTGCTGGTGTCGCTTGAGCCACTCGAGCGCTGCGCGCACCGCGTTGTTCCCGCCGCCCGGAACTCCTCCGGTGGGTGTGCCGACTGCCGGCGCGCCCCACGACAGATCTGGGTCGCCGAAGAGGCCGAGTTCCGCCATCGGCTTCGGCTTTTCCGCTTTCCTTCGGTCCTGTTCGACCGGCTTGACTTTCGTCTCCATTTTGACATGGGGGGAAGGGGGCTGGTCGATCGGCGGCGTGTCATAGAGGGTGGTATGGGGGAGGGGCTTGTACACCTTCTCTTCTGGGACAAGCCTCACGATCGTAATGATCTCGTGCTCCTCCTCGACGGCTTCGAGCATCACGATGGTGCCGAAAATGAAGAGCCCGATCACGTGGACGAGCACGGCGATCAGCCAGTAGGGAGAGTCTTGGATCCAGGCGGGAAGATGACCGCCGGAGAGCTGGCTCGTTTCGAGCTCGGCAATGTGATCGGGGTCGTGGTGCGGAGCGGGGTCTGAACGTGCTGCTGCACACATGGTGCCTCCATCGGAACGGGGACCGAGCGATCCGCGGGAGAGGCTCTCGGGAGAGAGTCCTTCCCATCGGGATGCGCTCTTGGCCGACGGGGCGGCAGGACCGCGACCCATCGGTGGACCAGACGTTTACGATGTAGGCAGAAGCCGGCCCCGTTCTTCCTGCCCCGAAGAACGGAGGCCGGCACATCAATTTCGGATCGACACCTCGAGCTCGCGACGGGAGTCGGTCGCTCGGATGCTGCCTTCGGTTCGTTCCGAAGGCTGAGGTCACAGCACGGGGCAGGAGCTGTGATCTCGATGTGTTTTCAGAGCTGAGCGCGTCGCTCCAGTACGAGCTGCACCCAGGTTGCCATCGACGAGCGGATCTCTCGGAGCGCAGAGGGAAGCCTCGCGCTCCGAGAGAGCCGAACTACTCCTGTTCGCGTTTGAATCGGTAGTAGACCTCGAGGGTCATGGCGCCGATCGCGGTGGCGTACACGCGGCCACCCGCGTATCCCCATTCCCCGATCGGATCCCAGCTGCCGTCTTCGCAACCTCCCACGCGTTGGGTCGGGACGAGCGATTCGATCATCGCCTCGTTCCACTCCTTCCACTTCGGACCACCGAACTGGAAGAGGGCGTAGGTTGCGTAGTACCAGTAGTACATGTTGATCTTCGACTTGCGCTTGCCGGTGGCGGGGCGCCACTCTGGGAGCTCCTTCATCAGATGTCCGACTCCCGCCTTGACGTCATCGTCACGGCGGCTTTGGCCGGAGAAGAGTCGGCAAAGCACACCCACCGCGGTCATGCAGGAGAGCTCCTTGCTGAACGGATAGACGTCCCCGTACTTGTTCAGCTGCGAGCCTGCGTCCCCGGGTGCCTCGTAGCCGGTGATTCCGGTCTGCGAAGAGGTGGCGCTTTCGAACCACTCGAGGGCACCGTCGAAGGCGGGTTGGTACTCAGTCTTCTTGATCTTGATGAAGCGACCGAGCGAGCACGCCTTCGCAGTCTTCAGCGCCAGCACCATCCAACCGGTGACCGAAGTATCGTTCCGTCCGGTGAGGTATCCGTACTTCCAGCCGAAGCCGGGGTTCTGGGCCTTGATGATCCAGTTTGAAGCGTTTTCGACCGACTTGGTCAGCTTGAGACGGTCACGGCTGAGGAGCAGGAGCTCGCTCATCGCCATCGTCGCAATCGCATGGTTGTAGATCCACTCCTCGAGAGTTTCACTCGGAGCGCCGTAGAGACCAGCGGTGGCCTCGTCCGAGCCCTGAACCTGCTGCTTGAGCATCCACAGCATCGCCTTCTTCATCACTTCACGAAACTCAGTGATCTCTCCGTCGCGGTGAGTGTGGCCGTAGCCGAGATACGCGAGCATGGCCAGCGCGGTCACGCCGACGTCGTACCCCTCGAACCCGACGCCGCGCGGCTCGTAGGCGATCTTGTCATCCTTGTGGGTGCAAATATGTCCGTACTTATCCGCGTCACAGACACTGAGGAAGTCGGACCCGGACCAGCTGCCGTCTTCTTTCTGGTGGCGACGAAGCCAGTGCAGCGCGGCGAGCACCGCGCTCTCCGTCGCTGCGGTTCCGCCTTCGCGGGCGAGCGAGCCGCGGCCGTTCCGGTTTCCGTACGCACCTGAGCCCGCGCCGCTGGTGCCGAACGCGTCATTGACCGAGTTCTGCATCAGGTTCTTGTTGGTCTTGTTCTTGAGGTCGGTCCCCTTCGGTTTCGTGGAGACCTTGTCCGGCTTGATCTTGAGGATCGGGTTCTCTTTCTCCTGCTCCAAGATCTCCGGCTTGCGCTCGAGGTCACGCTTTTTGGTCGGGTCGTACTCGTCGCGCTTGAACTCCTGCTTGACGATGGTCTTGCGCTCTTTTTCGATCTCTTGTTGTTCGAGGACAACGATGGTCCCAAAGATGAAGAGAGCGATGACGTGGATGAGGATGGCGATCATCCAGTAGGGGGTTTCACTCACCCAGGTCGGCAGTCGACCGGTGCCCTCTTCGAACTCTTGGGCGTCGTCTTGGTACTCTTCATTCATCGCATGAGTCCTTTCAGGCAGGCAGCTGTCTGGCGCAAAGAGCAGGCGGGCGCAAACAACAGGAGGGCGCAACAGTCGGGGAGAGAATCGCCGGCCGCCTCGAGCGGGAGTCTCCCCTGCGCTCTCCAGAGACTATCGGTCGATTGCCGAAATCGCAATTAGTAAAATTGCGGTTTTGTCACGCGGCGGTGGGAGGTGTGACCCCAACCTTTTACAGGGATAGAGCTTATGGCGACTGAGGGGCGACGCTCACCCAGTCGCGCGGAGGCAAGAACTCCGCCGTGAGACGCTCTTCGGGGCTCCCCGGGCGAGGAGTCCAGTTGTACTCCCAGGTGACGTGGGGGGGCATCGACATCAGGATCGACTCGGTCCGACCGCCGCTTTGGAGCCCGAAGTGGGTGCCGCGATCGTGGATCAAATTGAATTCCACGTATCGCCCGCGACGCATCAGTTGGAATGCGCGCTCCCGCTCGCCGAAGGCGGTGGACTTCCGGCGCTCGACGATCGGGAGATAGGCGTCGAGGAACGCCGAGCCCACCGAGCGAAGAATCGAGAACCCCTCCTCGAAGTCGATCGCGTCCTCCCCGCCCCCGAGGTCGTCGAAGAAGATCCCCCCGATCCCTCGCGCTTCTCCTCGGTGGGGGAGGTGGAAGTAGCGATCGCACCACTCCTTGAAACGGGGATAGAGGCTCTCGCCGTGGGCATCCAGGGCATTTTTGGCCATCTGATGCCAGTGGCGCGCATCCTCTTCGAAAGGGTAATAGGGGGTCAGATCGAATCCTCCGCCGAACCACCAGATCGGTTCGTCGCCCGTGGTCGTGAAGAAGCGCACGTTCATGTGGGTCGTGGGGACGTAGGGGTTTTCCGGGTGCATGACGAGGGACACCCCCATCGCCTCGAAGGGTCGTCCCGCGAGTTGCGGTCTCGCTTGCGTCGCGGCGGCGGGAAGCGTTGCCCCGTGAACGTGGGAGAAGTTGACCCCTCCACGCTCGAACACAGCTCCCTTCGCGAGAACCCGGGTATCTCCGCCTCCGCCTTCAGCGCGAGACCAGAGGTCGCTGACGAATCGGGCGCCGCCGTCGACTTGCTCGAGGGCACCGCAGATCTGGTCTTGGAGCCCTTGGAGGTACTCCTTCACGCGATCGAGGGAGGTCGACATCTCGGGGGCTCCTTCCGTTTCAACGAGGGGAAGAAATCGTACTCGGGGGGGGCGCGGAACGCGCCAGGATCTTGGAGCAGGGGGTAGTATGTCGGGGGCTAACTCCATAAGTCGTGATTGTGTAACGTTTTGGAAGGCCCCTGGGGCCGAGAGGAAAGTTTCGGAGAATGTGCTTTACACTTTGCAAAGCACAAGCTACTTTGTCCGCGGTTCGACAGCCGGAGAGAGTTTTGGGAGTGTCGAGCCCATGGAGTTGGTTCCCAGTGATTACGCGGCGTACCTCTCTCCGGCCCTCTTACTTCTCGCGCTTTCTGGACCGGTGCTCTGGCACTGAACGACGGCGCGGTGGTGATAGAGGAAAGGGCTCAACTGAAGCCCACAGCGCCGACGTGCACGCAAGCGAGCGAGCACGCGCTCTGACTCTGCCTCAGTCAATTCGGACTGATGGCAACCCACTCGTAGGTTCGATCGTCGGTTCGACTGAAGAATCGTTCCCGACAGACCGCTCGCAAGGCGCAGTGGCTGCATTCCCCAGCGGGGAGCACCGGCCGCTCGACCTCGCGGGATCGATAATCCTGCCTTCCAACAAGGCCCTCTCCGGAATCGACCCAGTTCCGGAGGGGGTTCACGCCTATCCAGGGAGCCCGCCCGTCTCTGATCGTGCCCCATCCTCTTTTGGCCGGCCCGCCCCCTCGAGAAATGTGACTGGGATTGCGGGCCCGACTCTTCCTGCGAAGGCCGCTGTCGTCCAAACTCTATGATCAGCGGGCCGAGGCTCATCCGCTTGAAGTGCGCTCTCTGACCGCTCCGCGGTTCGGGACGGACCACGATCGAGAGCACTTCCTGAGAATGATAAGATCCCGTAGCTCACAGTCGATCTGCTGGCCGCTGCGCTCCGCTCCGGAGGGCTCTGGCCCAACCACGGCCCGCCCCCCAATGGCGTGGTCGGAAAGGGAGTCACTTTGGCATCTCCGGAAGAAGCGCCTCGATCGATCGAGTTTCTCGAGCCGAGCACGCTTCTCATCGAGTGGGGCGATGATCACGAGAGCCTCTACTCCTACCGGTACCTCAGGGAGAAGTGCGAGTGTGCGGGCTGCGTCGACGAGTGGAGCCGCAAACCGCTTCTCGATCCGTCGACGCTCCCAGCGAACCTATCGATCGTTGAAGTCGAGAAAACGGGTCGCTACGGCCTCAATCTGCACTTCTCAGATGGTCACAAGACGGGGATCTACACGTTCCGAGCCCTCCGCCGGAACTGTCCATGCCCTGAATGCGTCGATCAAAACTTCTCTGACCCGGATTCAAATGAGCCACGATCACCTGCGACTTCCGGAGAGGGAGCCTCATGACTCGGATGCTCGGCGTGATTCTCTGCGTGATCGCCCTCGTCGCGACCGGATTCTTCTTGAACAAGGCGGGCCAGATCCTCGGCATTCTCGAAACTCCGGCGGCGAGTGCGCCCGCGGGGGGGAAACCCGGCATGCCTGGAACGGGTGGCGGCGCGTACCCGGGCGCGGAAATGGGAGCCGATGCGAGCGCCGTTCCTGTCGAGGTCGCGACCGCGACGGTGCGCACCGTGCGCGAACGCGTCTCGGGGAGTGGCATCCTGGAACCGGCGCGTGAGGTCATGATCCTCGCTCGCGTCGAGGGTGCGGTCGAAGAGATGTTCGTTGAAGAGGGAGACACGGTCGAAACGAACGCGGCGCTCTGCGCGATCGATGAAGGACCCCTGCGCCTCGCGGAGTCGATCGCAAAGATCGAACGCGACCAGACCGCTCGAGTTCACGACCGGCTCGCCGATCTCATCGATAGTCGTTCGATCAGCCCACAAGAGCTCGAAGAGGCCCGTTCTTCGATGGAGCGCGCCGCGGCCAACTACTCGCAAGCGTCCCTCGATCTCGCCCACGCGCGCCCCTTGGCTCCCTTTTCAGGAACCATCGTCGATCGCGCCATCGAGCTGGGACAATCGGTCCGCCCCGGCGACGCGCTGTTCACCATCGCTGACTTTGAACCTTTGCGTCTGCGTCTCCACCTCCCTGAAAGTACGGTCACTCCGATCCTGGTCGGCCAGGTTGCAGAACTGCGTTCGGACCGCGATGGAGAAGTGATCACCCGCGGCAGGGTGGAGCGGATCAGCCCGGTGGTCGATCGCGCGAGCCTGACGGTCGAAGTTGTCTGTCAGTTCGAGTTCGCCGCCGGCACCATTCGCCCCGGTTCCTTCGGCCATGTCGACATCATCACCCACACCGAAGAAAACGTCGTCCTCGTGCCCCGTCGCGCGGTTCTGCGTACTCTGGGGGAAGCGTTTGTCTTCCGGATTGCCGACGGGCGTGCCCATCGCACCGTCGTATTGACCGGCTATGAAGATGAGAGTTGGGTGCAGGTGCGCGAAGGAATTGCCGCCGGCGATCGCGTCGCGACCGAAGGAGTGCGCGAGCTCAAGGACGGCGCGAGCGTCGATATCTATCGTGATGTGCCGGCCCAGCTCGAAGCCGTGACGGTCGGCAGCCCCGGATCGGGACAAGGGTAGTGGAGGTAGGGTCAGAGCTACCGGGGGACGATTCGCAACCTAGGCTTACGGCCTCGGATCGTTCCGCTTCAGAGGGCACTCCCCTCGAGAGTCCTTCAGCTGGCGTAGGCCTCCTCCCTGCGCTCTTGGCGCGTCCCGTGACCGTCGGCATGGTCACCTTGGCCGCGGTGGTGTTCGGGCTGGTCAGCTTTTCGAAACTTCCTCTCGAACTTCTCCCCGACATCTCCTACCCGAGCCTGACGGTGCAAACCGAGCTTCCGGACGCCGCTCCCCAAGAAGTAGAGCAACTCGTCACCCGCCCGGTCGAACAGGTCGTCGGGGTCGTCCAAGGGCTCATGCGCTATCACTCGACCTCGCGCGCGGGCGTGAGTGAGGTCACTCTCGAGTTCGGTTGGGACACCGACATGTCGCGCGCTTCTCTCGACGTGCGCGAAAAACTCGACCTCGTCGATCTTCCCGATGACGCGCGCTCGCCGGTCGTCTTCCGCTTTGATCCGAGTCTTGATCCGATGCTCCGCATCGCGCTCGAGGGCCCCCTCGAAACGAAGGAACTCCGCCGCCTCGCGGAGACGATCGTTTCCCAAAGACTGGTGACTCTCGAAGGCGTGGCGGCGGCGCGGGTGGTCGGTGGAGCCGAAGAAGAAGTTCGTGTCTCTCTCGAAGATGAGCGACTGAGCGCTCTTGGGCTCCCGTTCGACGAAGTCGCCCGACGGATCGGCGAAGAGAACGTCAATCGCTCCGGCGGAGAGCTGCGCGACGACGACACCGCCTATCGGCTCCGCACGGTGCACGAATTCGAATCACTCGATCAGATCGGCGACACCATCGTTCGTCAGTCCGACGGCGGCGTGATCCGAGTGCGCGATCTCGGCTCCGTGTACTCGGCGACCGATGATCGCGAAGTGCGCGTCCGAGTCGGCGGCATTCCTGCGGTGCAACTTCATATCTACAAGGAGGGCGATGCGAACGCAGTGCAGGTCGCCCGCGGAGTGCGCGCACGACTCGCATCCCTCGGCTCGGAAAAAGTGCTCGCCCAGTGCAAGCTCGAGATCCTGTTCGATCAGGCGGAGTACATCGAAGAGGCAGTGGAGAACGTACAGTCGAGTGCGCTCCTCGGCGCCCTCCTCGCCGCGCTCGTCCTCTACTTTTTCCTTCGTGATCTCCTCTCCACTCTGATCATCGCTCTCTCGATCCCGATCTCGGTCGCGGTCACGTTTCTTCTCATGCGCGTGTTCGGGATCTCCCTGAACGTGATGTCACTGGGAGGGCTCGCGCTCGGGGTGGGGATGCTGGTCGACAACTCGGTCGTCGTGCTCGAGTCGATCTCTCGATTACGAGAGCGCGGGGTCTCTGACTGGGAGTCGGTCGTAGAGGGGACACGTCAGGTACTCGGCGGTGTGATCGCGTCAACTTTGACGACGATCTCGGTATTCCTGCCGTTGGTCTTCGTCGAGGGGATCGCGGGTCAGGTTTTTCGCGATCAGGCGATGACCGTCACCTTCTCGCTCGTCGCCAGCCTGTTCGTTTCGGTGACCCTGATCCCGGCCGTGATGGCGCACCGCGTGCACCCACCCCTCCTGGTGCGAGGGGTCGCTCGTGGCACGCAGCTCTTCTTCTTTCCGATCACCGCGCTTTTTCAACGTGCGCTCGAATCCATCGCCTTGATCTACGACCGAGTGCTGAGGGTTGCGCTCGCCACTCCGTGGGTGGCTCCACTCATCGCGGGGATGCTGTTCCTTGCGGTCGTGCCGCAGGCCGCGCACCTCGGCACCGAACTCGTTCCGGACCTGTTCCAAGGGGAGTTTCACTACGATCTCACCCTCGACGAAGGAACTCCTCTCGAGGCGACTGACGCCAAGGTGCAAGCTCTCGAGGGTGCGCTCGAGCGCGTGCGCACTGAAGAGTCGCTTCCGATCCTCAAGTGGTACGCAGTGATCGGATCCGCCCCAGTGCTCGGGGAAGTGAGTTCGGGCGAGCGCCGCGACCATGTAGCACGGCTCTCCATCCAGATGGAACCCACCGCGAGCCGGGAAGACGAGGCGAACGTCATCGCGAGTTTGGGTCGAGCGTTCGCCCGGATCCCCGACTGCCCGGTCCGCCTCGGCCGACCGTCGCTCTTTACCTTCCGGGCTCCGATCGAGGTCGAGGTGTTCGACGAGGATCTCGATCGATTGCGCGCGTCAGCCTTGGAGGTCGCCGCGCGCTTGCGACATGTGCCGGGATTGGTCGAAGTCGTCGACGGGATCCCCGAGCGGAGCCCTGAGGTCCACGTGATTCTCGATCCGGTGAAGCTCGCGAGTTTCGGGCTCTCCCAGGGTGAAGTGGCGCGGGTTCTCTCCGCGAAAGGACTCGGAGAGGTGCCGACGCAGTTCCGACACGCCGCGCGCCCCATCGATATTCGAGTTCAGGTACACGGGGCTCGGGAAGGGACCGCGAAAGACGCCGAGCGCCTCGCGGTCACCGCCGGAGGAGCCGGAACTCCGCCGCTCCTGCTCGCCTCCCTCGGGAGATTGCAAGCGGGCCTCGGGCCCGTCGAGATCGGTCACGTCGGTGGCGAGCGCGCGGTGATCGTGACCGCGCGAACCGAAGGGGTCGATCTCGGGACAGCATCTGCAGATGTCGAGCGGACCCTCCGGGTGGCGCCGCTCCCGCCGACCTCCAGTGCGAGCCTCTCTGGACAAAATGAAGAGATGCGCGCGTCCTTGCGGAGCCTCGGGTTGGCCCTCGCCCTCGCGATCTTCCTCGTGACGATGGTTCTCGCCAGTACCTTCGAGTCCCTTACGTTGCCGTTCGTCGTGATCCTCACCGTTCCGCTCGGATTGATCGGTGCGGTCGGCGCGCTGTGGATCCTCGGGTGGCCGGTCGGGGTACTCGCCTTGATCGGCGGGATCCTGCTCTCTGGAATCGTGGTGAACAACGGAATCATTTTCGTCGCGCGGATCTTACAGATGCGCGATCGCGGACTCGACTCTTCCGAGGCCGCGCGCCAGGCGGGCCTCGAACGACTGCGCCCGATCCTCATCACTTCGACCACTACGATCCTTGGCCTGCTTCCCCTCGCATTCGGGGTGGGAGCGGGGGCGGAACTCCGACGACCCCTCGCGGTGACCGTGGTCGCCGGCATGGTCGTGGCGACGCTTCTGACCCTGACCGTGGTTCCGTGCGGCTACCGGCTTCTCGCCGGCAAGGGGCGCACTGCCGGCGGCGGGGGGGTGGCATGAGTCGATTCGTCGCCTTCTGCCTCGCGCGCCCGATCACAACGTTGACGGTGCACATTCTGCTGCTCCTCGGAGGAGTGCTGGCCCTCGATCGCCTTCCCCTCAACTCGATGCCGACCACCGAGCGTCCTCGCGTCCGGGTGACGGTGCCGATGCCGAATGCGGATCCACGACAGGTCGAGCTCGAAGTTACTCAGCCTCTGGAAGAAGCTCTCGCGACGCTGCGGGGAGTACGCGAGTTGCGGGGAGAGTCGAAACAGGGCGAAGGGGTGGTCTCTCTCACCTTCGACTACGGGACCGACCTCGACTTGGTGAAGCTCGAGGTCCGCGAGCGGATCGCCCGAGTGAAGAACGACCTCCCCATCGACGATATCGATCGCATTCGGATTTCGAGCGGCGGCTGGCAAAGCGGAGACGCCGTGATCCGCGGACGCATCTCCGCCGCGGGACTGGATCTCTCTCAGAACTACGAGTTACTCGTGAACCGGATCCGTCGCCCGCTGGAGCGGATCGACGGAGTCGGGCGAGTCGAGATGGACGGGGTGACTCCCCTCGAGATCCATGTGAACTTTCGGCAAGCGGATCTCGATCGCCACGCGCTCCGTATCGACTCCATCACGCGCCGGCTCGGCGACGCGAATGTCGAGGCGAGTCTCGGCGAGGTGATCGAGGACGGCAAGGTCCGCCGCCTGCGACTGGTGAACTCTCTCACCGGAGTCGAGTCGGTCCGCGCGTTCCCTGCCGATGCGAGTGGCTTACGCCTCGACCAGGTCGCCGAAGTCGAGGTGATCGAAGGAGAGCTGCGCTGGGGGCGGCATCTCAACGGGAGCTACGCGGTCTCGATCGAGGTCTACAAAGAGTCCGACGCGAACACCGTCGAGGTCGCCCAGAACGTCCGAGAGACGGTCGAGAACCTGAAGCAAGATCCCCAACTCGCGGGAATCCAGCTGCTCGTGTGGGAGGACCAGGGACAGCAGATCATCGAATCGCTGCGCGGACTTCGAAATGCCGGGTTGCTCGGGAGTGCGCTCGCCCTTCTGATCCTCTTGCTCTTCCTCCGCCGACCGAGCGCTACCCTGCTGGTGGGAATGACGATTCCGATCTCGGTTCTCTCCGCCCTCTGTTGGCTGTTCGTCATGGGGCGCGAGTTGAACATCATCACCATCGTCGCGCTGATGCTCGGGGTCGGCATGTTGGTCGACACGGCGGTTGTCGTCGTCGAGTCGATCGTGCGCCGCTCTGGGCTCGGGGACTCTCCCGCCGAGAGTGCGGTGCGCGGGACGATGGAAGTCGCCACACCAATTTTCGCTGCGACCCTCACCTCGGTGATCGTGTTCGTGCCGGTCCTCCTCGGTCAGCGAAGCCAATTGGTCGATTACATCCGCGAGCTCGGATTGGTGATCACGTTTACCCTGGTCTCGAGCCTGTTCGTTTCGCTGACCCTCGTCCCCATGGTCGCGGCGCGGATTTACCGCGGGGGAGACCCGGGGATGGCGAGTTGGTTCGCGCAATTGCGCCGGGCGTACGGTGCGGTTCTCGCGGCGGCGCTCGCTCGCCGTGGCGTGACGATCGCAGTGACGCTCGCGATTCTGCTCAGCGTGGTCATTCCCTTCAGCGATGGTTTTCGGCTCGACCTCGGCGATACGAGCGAGGTCGAGAAGAACGCGAGCATCTTCTATCGCACCCAAGAAGGACTCGACTACCGCGCGATGGAGAAACTCGTGACGCGGGTCGAGGACCGGCTTCGGGAGCACCAGGAGGCGCTGGGCTTCACCGACGTCTACTCCTGGTACAAAGACGGCTTCGCGTGGACTGCGGTCTATCCGCCGCGCGACGCTCTCGGCGAGGGTGCGATCGAAAAGCTGCGGGCGGCGATCGATCCGATCCTGCCGACGGTTCCGGGCGCGACGATCAAGACCGGCGACTGGGGGATGTACAGGGGAGGCGGCGGGGGGCGAAGTGCAGGGAACTTGCGCGTGCGTCTCTTCGGCGACTCGCCCCAGCTTCTCGAGAGTCTGATCGGTGAGCTCGACGGACCCCTCACGGGGATTCCGGGGGTGGTCGGGATCGAACGCAACGAAGAAGATGGGGTCGCCGAGATTCGCCTGCGCCCCCGAGAAGACGTGCTCAGCCGCTACGACCTCTCGACCTCTACACTCGCGCGTCGCATCGAAGCGAGCTTCGCAGGCAGCCGGTTGCGGCAAGTCCGCACCGATGCGGGAGACATGCCACTCCGCGTGAAGCTTGCGGATGAGGAAATCAATTCGGTGCGCGAGCTCGAAGGGCTCGAGATCTCGATCGACGACGGGCTCGACGTGCCGCTGGAAGAGATCGGAACTTGGGAGCGGGGCACCGGCCCGAAGGAGCGCCGTCGCGAGAACCGTCGTGCTTCGGTGACCTTCGGCGTGAAACACGATCCGGGCACTCGCGAATCGGTCGAGCTGCTGGTCGAACGTCGGCTCTCGAACTTTCCATGGCCTGCCGGATACTCTTACGATCTCGGAGGCTCCTGGAGCTGGCGCGGTCGGAATCAAGTTCAGCTCTTAGAAGGATTGCTCCTCGCGATCTTCCTCGTCTACATGGTGATGGCGTGTCTGTTCGAGAGTCTGCGCCAGCCGCTCGCCCTCATGGTGACGGTCGCGTGTGCGTTCCCCGGCGTCGTCTGGTTCCTCCACTTGCACGGCGACCGGTTTGACCAGCCGGCGGGAGTGGGGTTGATCCTGCTCGCGGGGATTGTCGTGAACAACGGCATCGTGTTCATCGACCATGTGAATCGGCACCGCGCCGGCGGGCTCGATCTGATGGCCGCGCTCCAGATCGGGGGGGAGGAGCGGCTGCGGCCGATTTTGATCACCGCGCTGACGACGCTGATCGGGCTCCTCCCGATGGCCTATGGGGGGGCTTCCGCCGCGGGGACCTACTACTTCACTCTCGCCCGAACGATCGTCGGTGGCCTCGCCGTCTCGACTTTGCTGACCCTGATCGTTCTTCCGGTGGTCTACTCCCTCCTCGCGAAGAGAGATCCTGTTTCCCCCGCTCTGAAAGCGTAGCGTTTCACTACAGCGGCGTGGTGGGATGCGCTACGCCAGCCCCAGCCTCATTCGGCACGGTCACAGAGGTCGTGTAAGCGCCTGCTAGACAATGACTTACGTCGTCGGGTTTCGCCGAGCCTGAATCTAGAGACGCCAGATCTTGGCCATTCCTTTGCCATACGGCGGGTGATGGAAGACTCACAGCAAACTCCACGACTCTCAGCCCCCTGCGCGCCTCCCGCGGCGATCCGGTCCCCTCGGGAGGGCGGAATCGCGCTGTTCATCGTGCTCGTCCTGGTCCTGGTTCTGACCATTGTGATCTTCCAGCTCACCTTCACGACCAAGATCGAGGAGCGGGTCGCTCGCAATCGTCAGGGTTTTCTCGAGATGAGCTACGCTCTCCAGGCGATGGCCCGCAGCGCGCTCCAGCAGCTCGAAACGGACCTGATGGAGGATCTCGGGCTGATTGATGATGAGACCGAGGAAGACGAGGATTCGACCCAAACTCCGGCTGGGCAGGGGAACCAGAACCCAGGCAACGGACAGGGGCCCGGCGGGGCGAACGGAGGCGCGGAAGAGACAGAGCGGTTCGATCTTCGCCATGAAGAGTGGGCCCACGTCATCAACGAAAACCTGAACGGGGTGTCCGCGGTCGTGCGCCTCATCGACGGCGAGGGGCGGATCGACCTCAACTTCCTCTTTGAGTACCCGCAGTACCCGGAGGAAGAGAGCGACGACGAGACCACGCCGCCCGATTCCGCCGATCAGAACCCGACCGACGAGGACCTCGAAGAAGAGGAAGAAGAGTGGGTCCCGCCGACCTCTGAACAGATCGAGGACGCGGAGCAGATCATTTCCCGTCTCATTCAGGCGATCATCGCTTCGAACGAGGAGGCGGGGTTCGTTTACGCCGAGATTCCCGATACGGACGCTGCTGCGAGCGAAATCGTCAACTGGGTGCGTCAACGCGTCGAAGAAGAGTCGACGCGCCTCATTCGGAGCATCGAGCCGCTCCTGCGCTTGGAAGCGGTGACCCACGAGCTCTTCTTCGGACCGAAGCCCGAGGAAGAAGAAGACGAAGAGGGCTTCGACGAGGACGACTTGTTCACCCAGATGAC
>CALEHF010000396.1 GCA_937876125.1 uncultured bacterium | reverse complement strand
TCGGGGATCGTCGTGGATCGATCGGGCACACCGGTGGGTGGAGCCGAGCTCGACGCCAGTCTCGAAATGGTCGCCACGAGCCTTCGCTTCGGCGTCCAACAACCGCGCTCGAAACGACAGGTGACCCTCGCGCCGACCGGCCCCGATGGTCGCTTTTCCGCCGTGTTTCCCCCAGCGGAAAATTGGATCGCCGCACGGTCCACGCGCGGAAGTGGCAGTCGATCACTCGATCTCACAGGCGAGTTCGAACCTGAGATCCGGATCGTCATCGACGAGGCCGACCTCGTCACCGGCCGAGTGACGGACGGAGCGGGGCAACCGGTCGACGGAGTTTCTATTCTCGTGATCCCGGACGCTCGGGCGGCTGCGCCAGGCGTGCCCTTTCCTGTGCGATTCTTCGCGACAGAGAGCGATCTGCGGGGGACTTTCTCGGTACCGACGCTCGGCGGGGCCGTATCGGTCTCACTGTCGCACCCGAGCTACCTCAAGAAAACCTCAGAGTCTGTGCCCTCTGGGTCCCACATCGAAATGACCCTTGAACTCGGACTCATTCTCAAGGGAGTCGTCGCCGCGGTGGAGGGTTCGATTCCTCCCGGAGCCAGTCTCACCGCCCGCGATGATCGAGGGCGGCGGCAGAGGGTTCTGTTGGAGGCGAATGGAGAGTTTACGATCCGGTGTGTCGACCCGAAGGAGAGTCGACTCACCTTGGCGGTCGCGGAGTTTCTCCCGGCGATGGCCGAATGGGAGCCGACTAGCGGTGAGGTCGACCTTGGAGTGATCGCTCTCGAGCGGGGGATTTCGGTGGTCGCGCACGTGACTGATCGGGAAGGAGCACCGATCGCGGGTGCCGCGGTTCGCGCGGACGATGGGGACTTGGCCACCCTCGATCCCCTCGCGCGAACCGATGACGACGGCGTTGCGAAGCTGTTGGGGCTTACGGCGACGCAGAGTGTGCGTCTCCTCTCCTGGGCGGATGGTTGCGTGCTCACGACTCTCGACGATCGAGTGTTGGCGCCCGAAGAGATCATCCAGATCGAGCTTTCCCGTTCGGGCGGGGTTTTTGGCACTTTGGTCGATCGCGATGGAGCTCCCATCGCGGGTGCGCGCGTTCGGGCTCAAGTCGATTACCCGGAGTGGCGAGGTGAGCTTCTCTTCCCCGATTCGACTCCCTCGTCCGGGTGGAATTCGGACCTCACTGACGCTCAGGGTCGATTCGAAATCCCTCGGCTTCCGGCGGGCTCACCCCTCGAGCTCTTCGTGACGCCACCGAGCGCCATCGCGGAAACAGTCCCGTGCGATCCGATCGAGGAGGGGGAGCGTCGCGATCTCGGCGTGATCGTCTTCCCCGGCAACCGACAGCTGGAGGTGCGGGTCACCGACCGCGCGGGGGTTGCGTTGCCCGGGGCGCGGGTCGAGCTGGGGGTCGATCGGCAAGGCTACCTCGGGGCTCCTCCCGCCGGAAAACGGACCGATGCCGACGGGCTCGTGAACTTCGGTCCCTTGGTCGAGGGCTCGCTCCAGGTGTACGCGATGGCGGATGGCTACGTTTCGGGGAGGCTCACCGCCTCTGTCGGGGAGTCCGTGAGCCGAGTGACTCTCGCGCTCGACCTCGGCGGGGAATGGCGGGTGGTCGTTCGCGATCAAAATGGAGACCCGGTCGGGGGGTGCAAGGTTGATCTCAGTGAACACACCCAGCCGCCGGTCGTGTCGCGCAGAACTGACAGCTTTGGTGCCGCTCACTTCTCGGGCATCGGCGGGGGAGAACTCAGCTATTCCGTGACGAGCGACCGTCACCGTCGTCTCGATGGGCGCGCTGCCCGGTTCGAAGAACTCCCCGCGGAGCTCGTACTCGAGGAAGGGGCGGCTCTCCTCGTGAAGATTGCGCGGCCGGCCGATGGTCCCCCAGTGAGGACGGGGATGGTGAAGGTGAGCCACGGCAATGGTAGCTACGGTCGCCAGTTCAATGACTCGATGAAACAGCTGCGCATCGGTTCTCTCACGCCGGGAGTCATCGAAATCGAAGTGACGGCGGCTGGCTTCCCCCCTTGGCACCAGCGCCTCGAGATCGCGGCGGGAGAGACTCGCGAAATCACCTATCAACCGGAGGGTGCTGCGACTCTCTTTTCTGCCGTGCTCCGAGATGTGCGGGGCACGCCGATCGAGGGCGCGCGAGTCCGCGCGCGTCGCCACTACGATCAGAAGAACCTCTCAGCGGCCCGGACTCCGGCTTGGGTCGAATTGTCCGGCATGGGGGACGGTTTGTTCAGCGCTCGGCTGGCGGTTCCAGGCGGGACATACGATCTCTTGGTGAAGGCCGAAGGCTTCGCGCCCCACACGCTGTCGGAGCTGCCGGGAACCTTGGAGCCGCACCGGGTGACGCTTTACGAAGAGGCATCGATCGAAGTCACGTGCGTCGACGATCGGGGAGCGGCTCTGGTCGGCGCCACGGCGCAACTGCTCCCGGTCGATGCGCGCACTCCCCTGACTGAATACCTGATGCGAACCAAACTCCACACCGACGAGGAAGGGCGCATTTCGGCCGCTGGGCTCGCGGCCGTGCGCTACAGCCTCACTCTTTTCCGCGATGGTCAGCAGGTGGCCCGAGAGCAGTTTCTTCTCGCTGAAGGAGAGCGACGAAAGTGGACCCTCGAGCTTCGACCAGTCGTCGAGGTCACCGGGCAAGTGCTCGAGAACGGAGCGCCCCTTCGCGCCGGCCAGGTGACGGTGACGATCGATGGGATGCGTCGAAAGCTTTCTCTCGATGAAGACGGAAGGTTCTGCGGAGAGCTCCCCGAAACCGAGCAGGCAGAGTGCGTCGTGTCCGGAGTTGGGGGACTGTGGGTGCGCTTCAAGGAAGTCGTTATCACTCCCGAGGTTGAAGTGAGGTTGGAACTCTCCACCGTTTCGGGATCGCTCCGCTTTGTCGACCGCCGCGGCGATCCCGTGGGAGGATTTCGAGGAAGCCTTTCACGGTCGGTGGGGACCACCACCGGCTCGAGTTCCTTTGAAGTCGACGACGCAGGCCTCGCGACGATCGATCACCACCTGCCGGGATGGAGCAGCTTGTTTTGCATGTTGCCTGACGGTTGGGCGCTGGCCGACGATCAGTTCGACTTCACCGGCGGCGAGCACGAAGTCCGTCTCGAGCGCGCGCACTGGCTCGCGGTGCGATTTCCCGCTGGAGGAAGGTGGCAGTTCCCGCTGCGCGTGACCGCTGGGGGCGAGGTACGAAGGACCTTCATGTCGCGGGAGCGCTCCCATAACGGCGTCTCCGTGTTCGCGATCCCAGCGAGTGCGGTGGGCGAGTCGCTCATCGTGTACGCCACGGGTCGGGCACCGCGTGTCATTCCGATTCCCGCCGAGTGGCCCGAGGCACCGATCGAGGTTTCCGATCACCCTGGCGGCATGATCGAGGGGGAACGCGACCCGGAGTGGGCGGAGTCTCCGCGCGGATTGCGGATCGAACCACTTCCGTCGGAGGACACCGGCGCGCCGACTCTCCAGCCACTCCTCGCGTACCGGTCGTGGAACGGTGGCTCGTTCGAACATCCGCTCCCGGTTGGCCACTACCGAGTCGTCGCGGAGGGAGTCGACGGAGATCTTGCGACCACGGAGGTCATTGTCACAGCGGGGGAAGTCGCGCAGCTCTCGTGGTAATGCGCCTCAATACATCGAGATCGGGCTCCCGCGCCGGGTCGTGTAGCACGGCTGTGTCGTGATGAACTTCTCGGCGAAGATGTCGTAGCGCTCGGGGCGCATCGTGTAGAGCTCCATCGCGCGGAGCGGATTCGCCCGGTGGAGGGGGTGCGGATCCTCGTCGATCTCCGGTCGGTGCTCCCCCCAGTGGCGCAGGATCTCCTCCCACGCGGTGCGCTGGCGGCGGAAGCGGATGTGGATCGGATCGAGGGAGTACCACTCGCTCTGCGCGGGCACGAACGTGTTTCCGAACTTCTCGCACAGCTCTTCGACGCGCCCATTCACTTCGGCGACCTTCGAGAGGATATCGGGCTGTCGGAGCGGGTATTCGGGAAAGAAGAGCAGCCGCACGATGAAGAAATTGGTGGCGGACTGCTCGCTCAAGCGTGCATGAGGGAGGCCGGTGACGACGGTGCGCACGTCCATCGCATCGAGACGCTCGAACACCGTTGTGACCCACTCCATGATCTGATCGGGGCTCTCACCGAAAGCGATGTCGTTCCCGACGTCGGTGACGAGCGCGGAGGTCGGGAGCGCCGGGCGCTCGGCCAGTCGCTTCCACACCTTCGAGTACACGATGCCGCGCAAGGTGCGAAACAAGAGGCTCGAGGGTTCACCATACGATCGCCCATGACCCCAAGCGCCGGTGATATCGACCGGGCCCGCGAGGCGTTCCTCGACCGCGGGGATCAACCACGGAAGTCCGAGAGTGATGTTGCTCGCGCCGAGCAGGATCGCTCGCTTGGTGGGAGTGGCGGGGTCGCGGCGGGTCAAAGGTTGAGGTCCTCGTCTCGGCGGAACCTGCCGAGGTCGAGGAAGCACGCCACCTCCCGCCATGCTTCCGGCATGAACTGCAGTGGTGTGTGCATCATCTCGATCGCGACCGACGGCAGCGACAGCCCCGGCATCCGCATCTCCGAGTGGCTCACCACTCCGTCGTGGGGGCTCTCGAGGAGGGAGTCCCGAATGCCGTGGCTCGCCATCCCCATCACTATGCCCCATTCGATCTCCTCGGGAATTCCGCAGATGCGATCGATCTCTTCGGGGTCTTCCCCCAGCTGCCAGCCGGCGCCCGTTCCGTAGAGCGCGCGGTAGAACCCGATCTCACGCATCCCGCGCGCCATCGCACTTCCCCGGTTGGGAGGGACGAGCTGCACGAGACGACGCGCCGGCGGGACCAGCCCCAGGGTGATCAGTCGGCGGCCGACCATTCCACCCAAGGAGTGCGTGACGAGATCGATCTCGGTGAACGGCTCGCGGTCCATTTCTCGGGCCACGCGCTCGGCAACGAAACTGGCGCACTCCTCGATCCTCTTTCGGGTCGAGGGGTAGCTGATGTTGAGGGTCCGATGCCCCTTCGAGCGCAGAAACAGCTCCAGTGGCCGAAGGAACCACCGATTGAGGAGGATTCCATGCAACATCAGCACGACTCGGGACGGGTGGGCGGGGGGGCTCATCGGGGGGATAGGATCCCTTCGAGGGCAGTTTGGGCGATCTGAAGGTCCTCCTCGGAGAAAAACAGGAGCGTGATCCGGTCGATCTTGCAATCTGCTTGAGCCAGGCACTCCCCAACGGTTTCTAGGGCGATTCGCGCGGCCCGATCGGGAGGAAAGCCAAACGCACCGGTCGAGATCGCGGGGAAGGCGACGGTCCGGCAGCCGTTCTCCGCCGCCACGTGGAGCGACGACTGGTAACAAGAACGAAGCGTCTCATCCTCCCCGGCGTCCCCTCCCCGCCAGCGCGGCCCGACGGTGTGGATGACGAACCGCGCGGGAAGATCGAACCCGGGAGTGATCTTCGCTTCGCCCGGCTCGCAGGAGCGGAGCGGTCGGCACGCTTCGAGGAGCGCGGGGCCCGCGGCGCGATGGATCGCGCCGTCGACCCCGCCGCCGCCGAGCAAGCTCTCATTCGCTGCGTTGACGATGGCATCGACGGCGCATCGGGTCAGATCGCCGTGGGCGAGATCGACCTTTCGAAAGACGGACGCGTCAGCCATGCGGACTCCCTTCGCGGGGTGGCTCTTACCACAGGCTCCTAGGATAGCCGGTTCCCCCCATCCGTCGAGAGCGAGACGGTATCCTATCTGCCGGTCGGCGAGGGAAAGCCAGAGGAGGGGATGGAGCCGTGGATGTCTTGCCGATCATCGCGATCTTGGTGGGTGGAGTCGTCGCGGGGATCGTGAACACCCTGGTCGGCGGCGGGACTTCGATTGTGTTCCCGCTTCTCCTCGCACTCGGCATCGATCCCCAACTCGCCAACGGCAGCAATCGCTTCTGCGTCGCGTTCCAGGCGGGCGCCGCCGCAAAGACGCTCCGCGGAAAGACCGGCGCGACCTCTCGGGAAACCTTTGCTCCCGCTCTCTGCGCAGTTCTCGGATCGATCCCTGGGGCCTACCTGGCGACGGTCCTCGATCCGGAACTCTTCAAGGCGTTGGTCGGCTGGATCTTGCTCGCTGGGGTCGCGTTCTTCTTCGTGCCGAAGAAGAAGTCCAAAGGAGAAGCCGAATTCACGACCGACGCGCCGCGGCGGCTGTCCCCCGTGGGGTTGCTGGTCGCCTTCCTTTTCGGAGTCTACGGCGCCTTTCTCGGGGCCGGGATCGGCGTCTTGATCATGCTTTACCTCCCCTCGCTGCTCCGCCTCCCGCTCGTGCGGATGCTCGAAGTGAAGGTGTGGATGGTCTTCGCACTCTCGGCGACGGCGGGAATCGTGTTCGTGTGGCAGGGGCAAGTCGATTGGTGGGTGGTCTCGGCGCTCCTGCCGAGCTACATGATCGGTGGCGTGCTCGGTGCGAAGCTCGCGATCCGCGGCGGAGACGCCTGGGTGCGGCGCTCGATCGCCGCGGTCGCTGCGTT
>CALEHF010000395.1 GCA_937876125.1 uncultured bacterium | reverse complement strand
CCGGCGAGGGTGCGCATGACCCCCGAGGCGTGGACGAGCGCTTCCTTGCCCGCCATCGCCGCGAACTTGTTCGGGGCCGATGAAAACTTCAGCCCGGTACGCCGCGCGATCGCCGCGGGAACCTGCTCGGCGTAGCCCGGGCGCGTGTTCAAGCCAGTGCCGACCGCGGTGCCCCCGATGACGAGCGGTAACAAGCCTTCGAGCGCGTGGGCGATCGCCTCTTCGCAGATCCGCAGCTGGTCTGCGTAGCCGGAGAATTCCTGCCCGAGGGTCAGCGGCGTCGCATCTTGCAGATGGGTGCGGCCGATCTTGACGATCGAGTCGAAGGCGGCGGCCTTTTTCGAAAGTGTCGATCGCAGTTTGCTGACCGCGGGGATCAGGCGCTCGTGCATCTCGCGCGCCACTGCGACGTGGATCGCGGTCGGGAAGGAGTCGTTGGTCGACTGGGCGTGATTGACGTGATCGTTGGGGTGGATCGGCGACATTTTGCCGAGCGGTTCGCCGAGCATCTCGTTCGCGCGGTTCGCGATCACCTCGTTCGCATTCATGTTCGTCTGAGTGCCGCTCCCCGTTTGCCAAACGACCAGTGGGAAGTGATCGTCGAGCGTTCCCTGGATCACCTCCTCAGCGGCGGCTTGGATCGTCTTCGAGAGCTCGGGTTCGATCCCGCCGAGCGCAGCGTTCACCTCTGCGGCCGATTGCTTGACGAGGCCGATCGCGGCGATGAGAGGGCGTGGCATCCGCTCGGAGCCGATCTTGAAGTTCTGGAACGAGCGCTGGGTTTGCGCGCCCCAGTAGCGATCGGCGGGGACTTGGATCTCGCCCATGCTGTCGTGTTCGGTGCGGTGCTGGATTTGAGTCTTCTCGGCCATGCTGCTTCCTTTCCGGAGGAAAGGAGAGGATACGCGATCGGCGAAGGGCCGTCAGCGGAACGGGGAAACAGAGACCTCGGGCTGCTCCAGGTCGAGAGAAATTGAACTCCCCGGGAGTCTGAGCGTGGCCGCTCCCGTTCCTTCGCGGTACTCTCTCCGACCCCCTCCCAGCGAAGGAGCTCTGTGGCCCCCGATCGGCGCGTCCTCATTCTTTGTACCGGCAACTCGTGTCGCAGTGCGCTCGCGGAAGCGCTCTGGCGGCATCACTGGGGGGACGCGTGGGAGGTCAGGTCCGCGGGGACCGCGCCGACCGGCACTGTGCACCCGCTCGTGCCCGAGGTCCTCGCCGAGCGCGACATCGATCCGTCGGGGTTGGTGAGCGAGCCGCTCGACGTGTTCCGCTCCGAATCCTTCGATCTGATCATCACCGTGTGCGACCAGGCTCGAAAGAGTTGCCCGAGCCCCCAGAACGGGACGCGCATTCTCCACTGGCCCTTTCCCGATCCCGCCGCGTTCGCAGAGGGAGTGCCGAAAAGCGAGGCGCTCTCGGTGTTTCGCACCGCCCGCGACGCGATCGAGGATCGAATTCTCAACTACCGCATCGCGCTCGAGCGCGCGGCCGCGCTCGGGGCATGGCTCCGCCAAGTGCACGATCAATTGCCGACGCCTCCTACCCCGGAGCGCAGCGGTGCGTTCTTCGATCTCGTCGCGAGCATCACACGGTTGGTCGAAGCCGATGCCCCGCTCTGGGATGAGCTGCCCGCTCAGATCGCCGCGCGCTACGGCGACTTCGGGTGGGCTTGGAACGGCTTCTATCGTCTGCGGGGCGTCGAACCGCACCGGCAGCTCGTCCTCGCTTCTGCGGCGGGTCCGCCGGTCTGCGCGACCATCGACGAGAGCGAAGGGGGGATCGGCGTGTCGGGGATGTGCTTCGATGCGATCTATGCCGAGCACCCGCTGGTCGCAGGTGACGTCAAGCGTTGGGCGGGCTATGTCACCTGCGACGGCGAGAGCGGTCTCGGCACCGTGGCCGGGATTGCGGTGCCGATCCTCGTCCGCGGCCGCCCGGTCGCCGTCTGGGATCTGGATAGCACCGAGCCCCTCGATTCGACCGACCTCACCCTGTTCGGCGCGCTCTTCGGCCAGCTCCCGCACATCGTCCCACCCCCGAAGGAGTGGCTGTGAACTCGACCGAAGGCCCTCGCACCATCCAGCTCGACCAATTCCTCAAGTGGAAAGGGCTCGTCTTCTCCGGAGGTGAAGCCAAAATCCGGGTGCAATCGGGGGATGTGACCGTCAACGGTGAGGTGGAGACCCGTCGATCGAAGAAGCTCGTCGAGGGGGACCGCGTCGCCATCGACGGCGCTGAGCACGTGGTCGAGTTGGGCCCCAAGCCGCTCGTCTAGGAGGCTGTCGGGACCTCGAGCCGTCGCGATCGGGACCCAGCCCCGACTCCCAGAATCGATCCGACCCGACGAAAATGATTCCGAGGGTTGCACGAGTTCGGTCTTGCGTGGTACACACATCCACCTGCGCGTTCTTCTCCGGCAACCGCCCACAAGCCATGTCCGGTGAACGCGCTCCTTTTCGCTCGCGGGGACTTCCCCGTGGACTGGATGTGGCCTGGCCCGCAGTTCTCCTCCGGAGCCCTGCCGGCGCTTTGACGGTCCTTTGGGGCCGTTTGTGGGAGTCCGACATGGATAAAACCACCTTTTCAGGGTGGCATCTGATGCTTGATGCCATCGTCCGCGACCCGGGATGGATCTCCTCCGCTGACAAAATCGGCGAGTTCCTCACTGGGCTGATTCCACGCCTCGGCATGGAACTTCTCGACGGACCGCGGATCACCGAGGTCGATCTCGACCCGTCGATGGTCCAGAGCGATCTCGATGACGGTGGGATCACCGGCTACTGCCTGATCACCACCAGCCACCTCTCGATCCACACTTGGCCGCTGCGCAATCGCTTCTGCCTCGATGTGTTCTCCTGCCGCCGTTTCGACCCCCAGATCGTCATCGACTATGCCCGCGAAGAGTTTGGGGTCGTGTCGGAGAGCGCCCACTGGATCGAGCGTCGCTGGCCGGATGCGGTTTCTGTCGAGGAACCGACACCAACTGCGGTCTGCGCGACCGGTCGCGCGGTCTGATCTCTTTCCGTCACAACAAGCTGTGCGTTTCAAGCTGTGCGTTTCAAGCTGTGCGTTTCAAGCTGTGCGTTTCATGGATGTGGGCTTCATGCTGTGGGCTTGAGTCGCGAAGAGTAGAGCGGGCTCGGACCTTTTAGGTTCGAGCCCGCTTTTTGCAGAGGCGTCCGTGTCCAGGCCCCGGCTCCATCACTTCTTCCCTAACACCGCCGCCACCAACTTCGCCGCCAGCTTCGCGCTGGTGAACTCGCTCACCTGCTGCCCCTCGATCGGAGCGAGCTCGACCACGTCCGCCGCGACGATCGTTCTCTTCTCCGCGAGCGTTCTCACGAAGCGGAGCACAGTGCGGTAGTCGAGACCCCCCGGCTCCGGCGTCCCCGTTCCCGGCATCACCGACGGGTCGAGGCCATCGACGTCGATGGTGAGATAGACCTTCTCCGGGAGGGGCGCGATCACGCGCTCGATCCACGAGTCATCGCGCTCTTCGGCGATCGCGTGCGCCCACGCGACGTCGATTTTCGGGCGGGTGGCGAGCAGATCGCGCTCCTCGGCCGCCAAGCTCCGCGCTCCCACCCATAGCACCTGCGGATCGAATTCCTCGACGATCCGCCGGAGCACGCAAGCGTGACTCCACTTCGAACCGCCGTAGCTGTCGCGCAGGTCGAGATGGGCGTCGATTCCGACGATCCCGAGCCCCGGGTGGCGCTCCGCTGCCGCCCGGAACGGCCCCGTCGAGATGGTGTGTTCTCCCCCGAGAGTCAGGAGGAAAGCATCGCGGGCGAGGACCGGGCGCGCGGCGGCGGCGATCGTTTCGACCGCCCTTTCGCCGTCTCCAGCGGCGAGTTCGAGCGCCGGAAGAGTCGCGACTTCCCCGGGTTGCCAATAGGGCTCGCCGGTCTCCTCCTCCACGAATTCGAGCTCGCCGGATGCGCGGAGAAGGGCCCGAGGGCCGTGCTTCGTGCCGCCGCCATAGCTCACCGTGGCCTCGAGGGGCGCGGGGAGCACGACGGCGCGCGCGGTCGCGGGGTCGCCCTGTCCCGCTTCCTCTCCTCCGAAATGCTCGTCGAAAGTGTGCGCGTCAGCCATGGTGCTCTCCTTCCGGGCCGCATGGTCCCGGGGGACGCGTTCATTTTCCACCCCCAGAAGAGAACTCAGGGTTCTGAAGGGCCACCGGTCGATGGATCGGATCGAACAGGACACCTACCGATTGCATCGGCGCGCCGCGCTCTTCGAGGGCGCCTACGCGGCGATTCTCTGGTCCGCCCCCGAGATCGCCCGAAAAGCGCTCGGGGCGGGTCACCTCCTCATCACGCTCATCGTCATGGCGCCGGCAGTGGCCCTGTCCTTCTCGCTGTTCGCAGCGGGGCGCGTCTCCGCAACACACCCCCGTCGCCTTCTCCGCACCTCCGCGCTCGTGGGGCGTCTGCCGATCCTGCTGCTCCTCATTTGGACCAACAATCCATGGTTCCTCCTGGCGATCGTCACTATTCAGGCGTTCGCGTTCATTTTCATCATTTCGTCGTGGAACGGGGTCCTGCGCACCAACTACACCGACGCCAACCGGGGGCGATTGTTCGGCCGCGCCTCGCGCTTCCAAAGCATTTCGGGCGCGGTCGTCGTGCTCGCTTCAGGGCTTTGGGCCCAGCAAAACCCCGAGGCGTTTCGATACTTCCTGCCCATCGCCGCCGTGTTCGGGATCGTGGCCTGCTTCGTGTTTTCGAGGGTTCCTTTGCGCGAACAGAGCCAGGCCGCGCCCCCCGCGGTCCGTCTCAGCTCGGCGCGCCGACTGATCGGCGTTCTGAAGAACGATCGCCGCTTCCTGCAGTACGAGGTGGGCTTCTTTTTCTACGGGATGGGGTTCATGGCGCTCGGCACCGCGAAGCCGTTCATCACTGTCGATGTGCTCGAGCTGGACTGGCTGGTGCTCCTCGGTGCAAAAGCGATCCCCTCCCTCGCCGGGATCGCCCTCGCACCGTTCTACGGCCGCGTGATGGATCGGATCGGAGCGCCGCGCCTCGGGGCGATCGCCTTCGGCGGACTCGTGCTCTATGGGATCGCACTGGCGCTCGCGACCGGCCCGGTGAGTTATTGCGTCGCCGAAGCGGTGTTCGGAGTCGTGATGACCGGGGTCCTGATCATCTGGAACATGGGCCCGGTCGCCTTCGCCAAGCCGGGGGAGGCGATGCAGTACATGTCGCTGCACGTAGCTCTGGTGGGCCTCCGCGGCATCCTCGGCCATCCGATCGGCGGCTGGATCGCGCACTCTGCCGGCGATCCCCGTTACGTGATCATCTTCTCATCGATCATGTGGATCACCGGATCGGTGGTGATGTGGCGCCTGGGCGTTCGGATGCGAGAGAACTCGCCAAATCCCGAGGCAGATAAAGGATGAGAGCAGAGGGGCCGTGCTAGACTGACGGGCCCGTCCGAGGCTGCCCCTTTCCAAAAGTGCGCCTCGGCGACCAAAATCAGAGGTCACGATTCGGAGTGCCCCAGCCATCGGTGCTATCTGTCGTGACCGCTGATGTAGGCGTTTCCGCAATGGACAGACTGAGGTCCATTGCTCTGTGGCGCGAGGGTGGAAAGCTCTCCGAATCGCGCCCTTCGATCTAGCAGCCTGTTGAAAAAGTCGAGGAACCCGTGGCGACTCCATCGAAACGTAGAAAACGGCAACGGCGCTCGAGCGCTGAAGCCCTCGAAGCCGCGCTGATCTCTTTGGATCGCTCCCGCGGACCGCTCTTCCAAGAAATGGAGCGGATGGCGGCGGAGAGTCGGGCTCATCATGAGGCCCCCGATTCGGCCAAGGATGAACCGCACCTCGCATGCACCCGCAAGTTCAATCGGATGCGGATCACCGACCTCGAGGCGATCGACATCGCTCGCGCCTTTGCCGAGAAGCCGAACCTTCTCGGAAAGCTTCCTCAGGTGTACGAGCGCATCGCGAAAGAGATTCCGTACCTGAGAGACAACGAAGAGCCACAACCGTTCGACTGCCCGCTTCTCGACGGCAAGAACTGCATGGTGCACCGCATCGCGAAACCGATTGCATGCCTCGCGTGGAACCCCGGTCGCGACTACACGACCGATGGCTGGCACAGCTTCTCCCGCCGCGACAAGCTCAACCAAGAGCTGTTCGGTGAGGAGTGGGACTTGAAGGCGATTCCCCTCCAGCTCTCCCGCTTCCTCGAGGGGCAAGATCGCACCGTCCTCGGTCCCTGTGGATCGACACTAAGGAAGAAAGCGATGCGGCGGGGCGAACTGCGCTCGAAGCGCGATCGCGAGACTGTCGAGAAAGATGCACGCGTCGCGGAACGTCAGCTACGTCGAGGTCGGCGGGGCGCCGCGCGGCATGAGCGCAATGACGGTCCGGTCGCAGATGGATCGAGCAGCTCACGCGGCTTGCGCAGCAAGGCAGGACGGTCTCCGACGACGCCGCGCCGGGGCGAATCGTCGAACGCTGGGGATCGCCGTGCGGCGGGACGGCGCGGGGAAGACCGTGATGGGGTTCGCCGCGGCGCGTCCCCCGGACGTCAGGGCCCTTCCGACAGTCGCC
>CALEHF010000394.1 GCA_937876125.1 uncultured bacterium | reverse complement strand
GTGAGCGATGTCACGGGAGTCGTCTTGGTTGCGCCTCCCGAAGCGGAAAACCTCCGCGGCGACTTGACCGGGTGGGTACGCGACAAAGAGGGAAACCCTCTCCGAGGTGCTGCGGTCACGATCACCGAGACGAACGATGAGACCCTCCCCGACGGGGAGCCCGCGGAGCTGGTGCTCACCACTGACGGGAGCGGCCGCTTTTTCGCGAAAGACGCGGCGATCGCCGAGACGATGGTGGAAGCGGAGCTCGCTGGATTCAGTTCAGAGATCGAGTTCTTGGAGGCTGGGCAAACCGAAGTCACACTGGTGCTCGAACTGGTCGCGACGATTCGTGGACGCGTGGTTCTGAGTGACGGATCTCCTCCCGGGATCGATTTTCGGGTGAGCGCCGAGGAAGTGACCGACGACGGCACCTCGTCTCTCGAGACTCAGCTGAGCACCATGATGGGCGGAGGCTTGCTCGGTGACAAAGGGAACGACGATGGCACCTTCGAACTGACTGAGGTCCCCCTCGGTACTGTCGAAGTGGTGGCGCGCGCCTCGGGGTTCGCGAAAGCGCGTTCGGTACCCATCACGCTCAGTGCCGGGGATGTGGTCGAGGGGATCGAACTGGTTCTGACCCGTGGTGCGAAGGTACTCGGCACGGTGGTGGATCCGAATGGGACACCGCTCTCCGGTGCCAAGGTGACGTGCACCCCGGCGAGTTCGAGCGGAGGGATGCAGGACCTCATCGCTCAGGCGATGCCAGCGATGTTCGCCGGCGGAGACACCGGACTCACCTCTTCCGATGGGACCTACGAGATTCCCAACCTCGAGCCAGGCGAATATGTCCTTCGAGCTCTTCACGATCAGTATGCGAGGAGCGAACCGGTGACGATCACGGTTCGACCCGAGCTCGACACCGCCGCCCCCCACATCGCCATGCTCATCGGCGGGATGATCGAGGGGAGCGCGTCTCGTGACGGAGAGCCGATCCCACGCATGATGGTGCAGGCATTCTCGAAGGGTGCCATGAAGCAGGCGGTGACCGACCAAGCTGGTCGATTCAGGTTCGAAAACCTCCCCGACGGAGACTTCGCGGTGATGTTCATGGACATCGCCGGCGCGATGCGTCCCGGTGGCGGCTCGGGCATGCGCACGCGGATGGTTGAGGTTGTCGCAGGGACGACCGCCACCGTCGATGTGACCTTCGGCACCGGTCATACCGTCAAAGGGAAAATCGAGAACGCCCCGGACACTCCGATGCGCATGTTGGTTCTTCGCAAGAAGGGTGGACCGGCGCCTGAGGACATCGACCCTCTCGACATGGAAGCCGCGATGGAGAGTGCTCGCTTCCAGGTCGCGATGGCAATTCTCGGGAGCGAGGGCGAGTTCGAGATCAAAGACGTCGAGCCGGGGGAGTACATCCTCGAGATGCCCAAGATGCCGGAGAACCCGATGGACATGGAGGGCTACTCGAAGATCGATCGGGTCCCCTACGTTCGGAAGGAGGTCACGGTGGGCTCGAGTGACGTGACGGTGAATGCCCGCGCAACGGATTGAGCTTTGACGGCGCGAATAAACACAAAGAGGCCCGGAGTCGCGCGATGCGCAACTCCGGGCCTCTTCTTGTTTCTGAAGGGGGTCGGTGCTGCTAAATCAGAGGGCACGATTCGGAGAGCTTTTCCCTCTCGCGCCACAGAGCAATGGACCTGAGTCTGTCCATTGCGGAAACACCTAAATCAGCGGTCACGGCAGACAGCGCCGATTGCTGGGGCACTCCGAATCGTGCCCTCTGATTTAGGCCTGCATCTTCGGATCGAAGGCATCGCGGAGGCCGTCCCCGAACAAGTTGAAGCCGAGCACCGTGAAGCTGATGGCGAGGCCGGGAAGAACTCCCATCCACGGCATGGTCGTCCATTGATCTTTCGAATCGACCAGCATTCGTCCCCACGAAGGGCTCGGGGGCGGAAGGCCGATTCCAAGGAAACTCAGCCCCGCTTCCGCGAGGATATTGCCGGCGATCATCAGTGTCGAGACGACGACGATCGGCCCCATGCAGTTCGGCAGCACGTGCCGGATCAAGATCCACTGACTCGACTGACCGAGCGCTTTGGCCGCGAGCACGTACTCAGATCCGCGCAACGATATCACTTGTCCCCGCACGATCCGCGCAACCCCCGGCCACCCCACCAAGCCGAGTGCGGCGAAGATGATGGTCTCGGTGGGTTTCTCGAAGACGGCCAGAATGCCGATCGCGAGGAGCAGGCTCGGGAACGCGAAGAATGTGTCGGTAAGGCGAGAGACGACCCAGTCGGTCACGCCGGCGAAGTAGCCCGCAATCGCGCCGAGAAATACACCGATGAAGACCGCGACTCCGGTTCCGATCACTCCGACTCGCAAGGAAATGCCCGCCCCGTAGATCAGACGCGAAAGAACATCTCGCCCGAGCTCGTCGGTGCCCAGGGGGTGAGAGGAGTTCTGAAAGGGGGCGACTTGCCACGCATCTTCGGTTTGGTACTGCATCGCGGGCTCATGCTGGGCGAAGACCCCGGGGAGGACTCCCAAGACGACGACCACCATCACAACGGCAAGTCCGACCAGCGCGAGACGGTTCTTCTTGAGCCGTCGAATTGCGAGTTGGGTCGGGGATCGACCGGCGGGCTTCCGCTTCTTCACTTCATCCGCGGCCATGGCGCACCCTCGGATCGAAGATCCCGTAGCTCAGGTCGACGAGCAGGTTCACGGTGACGAAGATCACCGACATGATCAAGATCCCTCCGGTGATCACCATTCGATCGCGCCCTGCGATCGATTCGACAATGGTGCGGCCGAGGCCGGGAAGAGCAAAAACTGACTCGGTGAGAACCGCGCCGACGAGAAGATAGCCGAACGAGTTTCCGACTACGGTGACGATCGGAATCGAGGCGTTCCGCAGGGCGTGTCTGAGAACCACCACCCGCGGCAGCAACCCCTTCGCTTTTGCGGTGCGAACGTAATCTTGCGAGAGAACGTCCAGCATTGCAGAGCGAGTCAGGCGTGCGATCGTCGCCGAAGAGATCACTCCCAGTGCAATGCAGGGAAGGACGAGTGAGCGCACCATGCCGAACACCGACGCATCGTCGAAGCCGCTCCTCGGCAGTCCGAGTGGGCCCGCGAGGAACATGATCATCAAGATACCGAGCCAGAAGACAGGCATGGACACTCCGATGATCGCGAGGACCATCGAGGTGTAGTCGATCCAGGTCCGGCTCTTCACCGCCGAGAGGATTCCGGCGCCGACGCCCAGGATGATGGCCACGATGATCGACCCGAAGGCCAAGCGAAGAGTGACGAAGAATGCCTCTCCGATCACCTCGATGACTCTCTTCCCCGCCTTGACATCCGATTCCCCGAGTTCTCCCTGCAGGACTCCCTGGAAATGAGAACGATAGATGAGGGGCTGATCGCGAAAGGTATCGACCGAGTAGCCGGGATGTTGTGCGGCGAAGGCCTCGTACTCTTCTAGGGTGGCGCCGCGAACTCTGAGCTCGCGCACTTCGTCGTAGATTGACTCATCGACCGGACCGTGATGGTCCGCATCATCGAGATACACGCGCGCGGGTGCGAACCCGAGATAGCGCAGGTACTGGGTGAAAAAGGGTGCTGAGTACCCGCGCTTGAAGTTCCACGCCTCGACCTGGTTCGGGTCCGCTCTCTGCCCGAGACGGATCCGACCGGGATCGCCAGGGATCATCGCGTTCAGCGTAAAGACGAGCATCGTCACCAGCAGAATCACGGGGATCACCCCTATGATCCGGTGGAGAGTGTAACTGAGCATGAACTCGTACCCTCGCCTACTGCGCTTCGCCCGTGGGGACGATCTGTACCTCGTGCCAGGGGATCTGCGATCCGCCGGCGCTATCGTCATCCATCGGTGTCGGGTTGAAATTCTTCACGTACGGCTTCACGAGCATCCCCTCTTTGGTCGAAGCGAGGAAGAGCCACGGCACGTCGGCGAGAATCAACTCCTCCGCTTGTTGGAGGAGCGCGAGACGCTTTTCGGCATCGGTCTCGAGGTAGCTCTGATCGATGAGGGCATCGACTTCTGGTCGGTCGTAGAACGTGACGTTTCCGTTCGGGCCCTTGTTCGAAGAGTGGAACAGGAAGTAGAGGAAGTTCTCGGGATCGGGGTAGTCCGCGACCCACCCCATGCGGAAGAACGACGGTTCCCCGGCATCGCATGCTTCGATGTAGGCGGCCCAGTCGAGCTGCTTGAGTTCGACCGTGATCCCGATCTCTTTGATGTTCTGTTGCACCGCCTGGGCGATCTTCGCGTTGTCCCCTTGGTTGTTGAACCAGAGGTCCACCGACTCGAGACCCTTCCCCAGGGGGTATCCCGCTTCGACCAGGAGCGCATTCGCCTTCACGAGGTCACGCGAATATTGCGGTCTGGATGCTTTGTGACCGGGAAGTCCCGGAGGAACGATCCCGTTGGCGGGGGTGTACCGTCCATCCACGATGCGTTCACAGATGAACTCACGGTCGATGGCCCAGTTCATCGCGCGACGCAGTTTTCGCGCCTTCTCGCCGTAGCCGGCGAAGGGGCTCCCCTCCTTCTCGAGGTTGAAGCCGTAGTAGAGCAGTGAGGCCTGGGGGTAGACGCGCACATCCTCTGCGTGCGCAGATCCGCGCCACCGGGGCAGCATCCCTTGGGTGACGTCGACCATCTCGAGATTCCCCGCCTTGTATTCTTCTACGCGCGTGAGCGCCTCGGGGATGATCCGCATGGTGATGACGGGGACCTTCGCCTTTCCTTCGTAGTAGCCCTCAAAGGCTTCCAAACGAAGGCGGTCGTTCTCTTTCCACTCGATCAGGCGGTACGGCCCCGTTCCGACCGGTGCGCGGGAGAAGCTGCTTCCTCGCTCGGCGACGACCTCCTTCGGCACCACGGAGGCATTTTCCATCGCGAGGAGGAAGAGGAAGGGGTAGTAGGGCTTCTCGAGGGAGATCTCGAGAGTGTAGGTGTCGACGACGCGCAATCCTTCGATCGCGGTGTCACCGCCCTTCTGCCCGTTCTCAATCGCTTGGACCGCTCCGCGGATCGGCTTCACGACGTTCGGGCGCTTCGACGATGTGGACGCGAGCCGCTCGAGCGAATACTTGAAGTCCTCCGCGGTCACTTCGCGCCCGTTATGAAACTTGACGCCTTTGCGCAACTTGAACGTGTAGGTCTTGCCGTCGGGAGACACCGAGGGCATCGCTTCCGCGAGTTCAGGGATGAGGTTGAGATCGGCGTCGTACCCCACCAGCGTGTTGAACAGCTTCGAGGCGATCCCGCTGGAGGTCGTGTCGGAGATGAGAATCGGATCGAGATCCGGCGGGTTCGTCAGCAGCGCGAGCCGCATCGTTCCGTTCGGGTCGGGCGTATTCTTGGATCCGAGTTCTCCTCCGGTACAGCCACTGAGGATGAGAGAACCGAGAAGAGTGGTCCCAAGCAGGAGCGCGCCAAGGGATTTGGCGAGAAGATCGAAAGCGGAACGCGGCATGTTCACAGAGGATCACCCTTTCCGGGGCCAGGTCCAACGATCCGGCGCCTGGCCCTGCTCACGTCGAGAAGCGAGCGAAGCAAGATCACGCGGATGGGACGAGCGGGACTCGTAGACGATTATCTGGCTGTGACGAAGACGCAGAGCGGATCCAGCAAACGAGCCCGGATCACCAGTGACGGATACAGCCGGGGGGTAGGATCGCGATGCCGCCAGGAGGTCCCCGCCGGCGGCGCGGTACCTTACCCCACCCCCACGATCGTCCCAAGTCCGTTTATGGACGGCTCGTAAGCCGCTTGCGGGGCATCCGGCGTTTCGCTAAGGTGAGCGGCGCCGGAGTTCGTTCCGAGCCTCTCGTTTGCGATCTGATGTCAGCGGCGTTTTTTTTGCCCCGAAGCCAAAGATCGCGGCTCCTTGTCCGCTGGGTGGCGGAGGTCACAAGAGGATCGAATCGATCGCTCAGGAGCGCGTAAACGCGCACCGTGGCCGGAGTTCTTGGCCGGAGTTCTTGGCCGGAGAGTGTGGCCGGAGAGTACCGTCTCCAAGTTTCGTGCGCGACGATGCGCGACGATGCGCGACGATGCGCGACGATGCGCGACGATGCGCGATGCAGCGCCTCGGTGTATCTGCGACCCCCCAGGCGGGCCGCTCTCCCAGAAGACCCGACAACCAACCCATACCGTGCGAGGAGCCCCCATGCCGCGCCCCGTCCTCCTTCGATCGCTCTTTCGAACCCTCTTGTTCACCATCCTTGTCACGGGAACTCTTGCCCCCGCCGCCCATGCCCAGCGGGGGCGTGAATACACGGAGCCGGAGATCAACCTCGAACTGCCGATTGGAACGCCCACTCCACCTTTCCTCGGGGAGTTGCCGACGCCGCAACTGAAGGTTGAGCGTACCGGTACCTACGGGGGCGCGCTCGTCTACTCGATTCTCGGTGAAGTGGAAACGTTCAATCCGGTGGAGCCGAAGGGGGCGACCTCCCAGGAGCTCCGCTCGCTCGCGTTCTCATCCTTGGTTGGCTACAACAACGGAAAGTGGCAGCCCGCCCCGCTTCTTGCCACGCACTGGGAGGTTTCGGAGGACCATAAGACCTGGACCTTCTTCCTTCGAAGTGGAGTCCGATTCAGCGACGGCGAACCGCTGACGATCGACGATGTCGAGTTCAGCTTCCAAGCGATCTTCCACCCGCAAGTGCCATCCTCTATTCGCGATGGTTTCCTGGACGAGCAGAACCGAATGCCGAAAATGTCTGTCGATAGAGCTCGGCAGACCATTTCGTTTACGACTCACGAGGTCGACTCACAGTTCGTCACGCACGTCGGGAACGTGAGCATCATCCCGAAGCACATTTGGAAAGATTACCTCCAGGCCGAGAACCCGACCATTCTCCAGCAGATGACCAGCGCCTCCGACCCCAAAACGATCATCGGCAGCGGACCGTTCATCCTCAAGAAGTACGTGCCAGCGGAGAAGGTCGAGTACACGCGAAATCCGTATTACTGGGAGGTCGATGCCCGCGGACAACGGCTTCCGTACTTCGACCGCGTCGTGGTGGCCTTGATCAAAGATCAGTCCCTCCAGGTTCAGAAGTTTCTCGCCGGCGAACACGACCTCCTCGATACCCTGCCTCCCGATCGCAACCGAGAAGCATCGGAGGCGGCGAAGCGACCAGAGTCAACGTTCGAGCTGCTCACTCTAGGGGTCAGCCTGAACTCCAATTGGGTCGCCTTCAATTTGCATCCCGGCGCGGATGCAGACACGGGCAAGCCCTATGTTGCTCCGGAAAAGCAATACTGGTTCAACAAGCTAGAGTTTCGCAAAGCTGTGAACCACGCACTCGATCGCAGAGGCATGGTGAAGTCCGCACTCGAGGGACGGGGCCGGCCGATCTGGGCGAGCATCACACCCGGGAACAAGAATTTTTACTGCAAGGACGTGACGCGCTATCCACACGACCTCCAATTGGCGAAGAAGCTCCTCGATGATCTCGGGTGGAAAGACACGGATGGAGATGGCATCCGCGAAGACGACCAGGGACACCCGATCTCGTTCACGCTGAACACGAACGTCGAGAACAACACACGCCTTCAGATGTGTAACTTGATCAAAGAAGACCTTTCTCAAGTGGGGATCGAAGTCGTATTCAAAGCCCTCGATTTCAACGGGCTCGTCACACGGATGCGAGACAGCCATGAGTGGGACATGATCCTCTTGGGCTGGGGAGCTGGCGTCCCCGCGGACCCGTCGAACTCGAAGAACATCAACCGTTCGGGCGGGCGCCTGCACGTTTGGTACCCCGGTCAGCCGCAGCCGAGCCCAATCGAATGGGAGCGCGAGGTGGATGTCCTGGTCGGTCAGCTCGATCGCGAACTCGATGAGGAGCTGCGTAAGGGGATTAGCGATCAGATCCAGATCAAGATTTCTCAGAACATCCCGATCATATATCTCGTCGCTTCAAACCAGTATGCCCTTGCGAAGAACAGCATCGGCAATCTCTGGCCGAGCCTCTTACGCCCCACCGTGACTTGGAATATTCAGGAGCTGTACCTGAAAGGCTCTCCCGGAACGCGCTGAACTTTGTCGGATAACATCTCTGAGGAGCGCCGGTCGATAGGGCCCTCCTAGGAGGCTGTCGGAAAAGTCATTTCGGTCGAGAGCACTTTTTCAACGGACTGAGCAGGGATCGTTTTTATCGTCGACGTCGCGCTGGTGTCTAGATACCAAGAAAGGGACCGGGGTTGCTCACTTTCACTCTCCGACGACTTCTCTCCATCCCCCCGCTCCTTCTCGGGGTGGCACTCCTGACGTTCCTCCTCTTGCGAAGTGCCCCCGGGGACTATTTCGTGCAGATGGAGATGAACCCGGCCATTTCGAACAATCAGGTGGTTCAGTCGAAGTACGAAGCAGGCCTCATCAAGAGACTCTCCCCGGAGGCTCTCGCCGATCTCGGAGTCGTTGAGGCCAAAGGTTATCGCTGGGAGTTCGGACCGGAGTCGATCCTCAAGGACGGTGTGGTGGTCGAGCCGCGCCTCGCTGCGAGCGATTTGAGTAAATTCCAGGTGGGAGGATCGGCGTTCCTGCTCGACGATGTCGGGAACGTCTACGTCAAGATCGGTGCGATCGAAGGATTCGGTCGCTGGATCAAGAATGTAGCCCGGGGCGACTTCGGGGTGTCGTTCCGCACCAATCGGGCGGTCCTTCCGATGATCCGGGAACGACTTTGGAACACTCTGACTCTCAGTCTCGCCGCACTGATTCTCGCGTGGGGAATCTCGATTCCTCTCGGAGTCATCGCAGCGGTGAAGCCGAACTCTGTCTGGGACAACGCGAGCGGATTCATCGCATTTTTCGGCCTCTCGATCCCATCTGTGTTTTTCGCTCTTCTGATGATCTTGTTCGCGAGTTGGACTGGCTGGTTCCCGATCGGAGACATGCGGGACGTCGTGAACTACGACTCCATGTCGCTGTTCGGCAAAGTCAAGGATCGCCTCCACCATCTGTTCTTGCCGATGATCGTGATCGGAACGGGCGCGATGGCGGGCTACATGCGACAGACTCGTGGCAACATGATCGAAGCGCTCGGTCAAGATTATGTGCGCACCGCCCGCGCGAAGGGTCTGTCACGGAACACGGTTCTCTTCAAGCACGCCCTCAGGAACGCGATCAACCCGCTCGTCACATTGTTCGGTTACTCCCTCGCTGCGCTCCTCTCGGGTTCATTCCTCGTCGAAGTTGTCATGAACTGGCCGGGGATGGCGCGCTTGGTGGTCGATGCGATCTTTACCAAAGATGAGCCGGTCGTCATGGCGTCGGTCATGGTGAGCGCAGTTCTCCTGGTCTTCGGAAACTTGACCGCGGACCTGTTACTCGCTGCGGTCGATCCGAGAGTGAGGCTGTCATGAGTCAGCCTGAAACGACCCCACCCGTCGAGATCGTCACCGACGGTCCGGGCCTTCCGCCCCCCCGCGGTCCGTGGAAGATGATCTGGATTCGTCTGCGGAAGAACCGCATGGCGATCGTCGGGGGCACAATTCTCTTCGTGCTCTACTTCATCGCCTGCTTCGCGGGCTTCCTTTCGCCCTACGACTACAACGACGTCAACACCGATGTCACCAAGTATGGGCCAATGCTTCTCGGTGGATCCGTCATCGAGGAAGTCGG
>CALEHF010000393.1 GCA_937876125.1 uncultured bacterium | reverse complement strand
TGGTCCGCGCGGATTTTCCAATGTCGAAGATATCTTCTCGGTGTTCGGCGACATTTTCGGCGGCGGGGGAGGCTCGATTTTCGAGGATCTCTTCGGCGGCGGAGGTGGCGGGCGCCCGCACCCCCAGCAGGGTGAGAACCTCAGGGCCGAGATTCCGATTCGCTTCGAAGAGGCGGCCGACGGGACCCATCGCGAGCTCGCCGTCACCCGTCGCCTCACCTGTGAGACTTGCCACGGCAGTGGCGCGAAACCCGGAACCAAGCCGACCCAGTGCAATCTCTGCCACGGCGTCGGGCAGGTACAGCAATCCCAAGGGTTCTTCTCGATTCGCTCGGTCTGCCCGCAATGCCGCGGGGAGGGTGTGAGGATCGAAAGTCCCTGTGCAGAGTGCCAGGGGGAGGGCCGTCTTCGCCGTAAGGAGGATGTGCGGCTCGACATTCCGGCCGGGGTTCAGGACGGAACCAGAATTCGCGTGACCGGAGCGGGAAACGCAGGGCACCGCGGCGGCCCTCCGGGAGACCTCCACGTCATCATTCGTCTCGAGCACCACGAGTTCTTCCAGAGGGTCGACAACGATGTGCTCTGTGAGATCCCAGTGACGTTTTCACAGGCGGCTCTCGGCGCGAAGGTCGAAGTGCCTACTCTTGGCGGTAAGGCCTCGATGTCGATTCCCGCCGGTACCCAGAGCGGGGAAATCCTGCGGATGCGTGGCCAAGGCTTCCCGAGTCTCCACGGCCATCGCGGCGGGGACCAGCTCGTCAAAGTGGTGGTCGAAGTACCGAAGAAACTGAACGAAGAACAGACCGAATTGCTCCATCGACTTGCCGAGCTCGATGAGAAGGAAGTCAGCCACAAGCGACATTCGTTCTTCGAGCGCTTGAAGAATTACTTCGATTGAGAAATCGGAAGAAGATGAAACGATCCAAAGATTCCAGCGCCCCCGAGGAAGAACGGCAAGTCGCCGATGGCGATGAAGCCGTGTCATCCGCGGATGCGACATCCGATCCCGGAGCTGGCGCTCCCCCAGAGGGAGGCGCCGACGGAGCTGACGAGCCAACGGGTGAGCAGCTCAGTTTCTTCGTCGATCGGCTCCAACGACTACAGGCGGAGTTCGACAACTTCCGTCGTCGCAGCCAGCAAGAGCTCCGGGAGCGCGAAGAGCGCACCACGGCGAGGATCTTCAGGAGTGTCCTCTCCATCGTCGACGATCTCCGCCTCGCGGCGCAGGCCGAAGAGCAAGCGGGGGAGGGGATTTCCCAGGGTCTGAAGATCATTCTCGACAAGGTGTCGAAGGTATTGTCCGAATTCGCGATAGAAGAGATTTCCGCCGTTGGCGAGCCATTCGATCCCCAGTGGCATGAAGCGATGATCCATCAGGAGTCGGAAGAGAGCCCCCCCGGATCGGTCTTGCAGGAACTCGAGCGCGGATACCGTCTGCGCGAGACCTTGGTGCGACCCGCGCGCGTGATCGTCGCCAAGGGTCGGGAAGGGTAACGGAGTGCCGACCTACGAGTACGAGTGCGATGCTTGCGGGCACCGCTTCGATAAGTTTCAGCCGATGGGGAGCGAGCCAGTGAAGTCTTGCCCCGAATGCAAGAAGCGCAAAGTGCGGCGGCTCATCGGTAGCGGAGCGGGCATCATTTTCAAGGGGAGCGGTTTCTACCAGACCGACTACCGTAGCGCCGACTATCAGAAGCGCGCGAGTGAAGATTCGAAGAGTTCGAGCTCCTCGAGCGAGAGCGATTCGAAGTCAGGAAAGAGCTCCGAGAAGGAGTCCGGGTCGAAAAGTTCTGGATCGAACGCTTCGAAGTCTTCCGACGCGAAGTCTTCCGACGCGAAGTCTTCTGACGCGAAGAAGGCGGGGCCCGGAAAGTCAGGCTCGTGATCGTGGTTTCTTGCCCCAGCTGTCGTCAGAAGAAAGTCGAGCGCGGGTCGCCGGCATTTCCCTTCTGCTCGAAGGAGTGTCGCGATCGCGATCTCGCAGGCTGGGCGGAGGAGCGCTACAAGATTGCCGGGGAGAGGGTTCGATTGGCTTCAACCGAGGGTGACACCCCTCACTTCGAGCCCGACGACTCCGATCTTGGAACTGGGATACCGGACGGGATCGATGAAGAGTTCGGCCTCGACTGAGCCTTCCTTCGCGTCGTTCTGGCGCCCACGGAGAAGAATTGGCGCCCACAAAAGAACTGCCGCCCAAACAAAAAAGGAAGAGGCCCGGAACTCCAAAATGGGAGCTCCGGGCCTCTTTCGTCACATCCGTGGACGCCGTTCTTGAGCCGATCGCAGCCTAGCTGTTTCCGACCAGGCCCTTCGGAAGATCGTCGTCGGGGAAGTTCTCTTCCTTCTCGAACCACTTCGCACTGTTGTCGAGGTAGAAGATGTTGACGCCACCGGCGTGGTTTTCGTCGACTCCAGTTTCAGGATCCTTCACCGAGTCATCTGCCAGGAGGATCGTGTTAGCGCCGGAGGTGTTCTTCTTCTTCTTCGCGAGGTATGCGTAGCTGCAGGAGGTCTCATCGAGCTCGAAGAGGCCCTCTTCATCGGCGCTTGCCGGAGTATCGAGTGAAGAGGGGCAGACGAACAGCTCGGGCTTCAGGTCGGATGAGAATGCGTTGACGAGAAGTTGTAGGGATTCGTATGCGAGAGGGGCTTGTCCCGAACCGTAGGGGAAGATTCCGCGGTTCTTAGGTATGTCCGCGAAGGAGAAGCACATGCCACCGATGTTTTTGACGTTGTTCAGGCACTGCGCCTTCACCGCCTGACGGCGCGCGTTCAGGACCTGCGGTGCGAGCAGTCCGGCCAGCGCACCGATGATCGCGATCACCACGAGC
>CALEHF010000392.1 GCA_937876125.1 uncultured bacterium | reverse complement strand
CCCTGATGCGATCCCCGCCGAGTGCCTTCTTCGTCATCGCCGGCTTGATCTGGCTCCTTCGTACCGTGAGGCCCGCTCAGATCGAACAGCCCGAACCGACGAGCCCAGAACCCGATTCCCGAAGTCGCCCGCTCGCCCGGAAGAGAGGAGAGCCATGAACGATCTGCAGCTCTTCGTTCAAGCCGCCTTCGTCGAGAATCTCGCGCTCTCGTTTTTTCTCGGCATGTGCACCTTTCTCGCCATCTCCAGCAAGGTCGACACCGCGATCGGAGTTGGAATCGCCATCATCGTGGTCGAGTCGATCACGGTGCCGGTGAATCACCTGATCCAACATCACCTGCTCACCGAAGGAGCGCTCGCGTGGCTCGGGTTCCCCGACGTCGATCTCGGTTTTCTCGGGTTGATCAGCTCGATCGGCGTCATTGCCGCCGTGGTTCAGATCCTCGAGTTGGTCCTCGATCGTCATTTTCCGCGACTCCATGCGTCGCTCGGGGTCTTCTTGCCATTGATCACCGTCAACTGCGCGATTCTGGGAGCGTCACTGTTCATGATCGAGCGCGACTACACCTTCCGAGAAAGTGTCGTCTACGGGGTGGGCGGGGGATTCGGATGGGCCATCGCGATCACCACCCTCGCCGCGATTCGGGAGAAGCTCGAATACAGCGATGCACCCGCGGGACTTCGAGGGCTCGGTCTGAATTTCATCGTCGTGGGGCTGATGTCGCTCGCATTCCTCGCGTTCTCGGGTATTCGCCTCGGGTGAGTTCCGGACCGCTTCGACAGGAGATTGAGGATGGTTGAAGTTGCCCTAGGAGTGTTCCTCTTCACCGTCATCGTGATGTGTCTCGTCCTCCTGGTGTTACTCGCTCAGCGCCTCTTGGTCCTCCGGGGAGAGGTGGCGGTGCGCGTCAATGATTCCCTCGAGTTACGGGCCCGCATCGGAACGAAGCTCCACTCCGCGCTCATCGAACAGGGGGTCCAGGTCCCTTCTGCCTGCGGAGGAACGGGAACGTGCGGCTTGTGCGGGATTTTGGTCACTCTTGGGGTCACCCACCCCGGACCGGCCGACATCGCAAGAATCCCCGCCGCGAAACTCCGCGCCGGGATGCGGTTGGCTTGTCAAGTCACGCTTCGGGAAGACTTGGAGGTCCGCGTTCCAGAGACACTGCTGAACCTGGAGCCCATCGAGTGTGTCGTTCAGTCCAATCGAAATGTATCGACCTTCATGAAAGAACTCCGGCTCGCTCTCCCCCCAGGAAAGCACTTCGATTTTCAAGCCGGAGCGTTCGTTCAAGTGTCCTGCCCCAAGTATCGCGCGAGCTTCGCCGAGTTCGAGATCGACCCTCCCTACGACGCCGAATGGGAACGGCGGGGGTTGCGCAATTTGGAGGCCCAGGCGACCGAGCCCACCGTCCGCGCGTACTCGCTCGCCAACCACCGAGGGGAGGAGACTCTGCAATTGATCGTACGCATCGCAACGCCACCCCCGGGCGCGCCTCCCAAGACACCGCCCGGGATCGTGTCCTCGTGGATCTTCGGACTCTCCCCGGGGGACACGGTCAACATCACGGGGCCTTTCGGGCACTTCTTCGCCACCGACAGCGACCGTGAGATGATCTTCGTCGGCGGTGGGGCGGGAATGGCGCCGATGCGTTCGCACATCCTCGATCAGCTCGAGCGCCTCGGCAGCGGCCGCAAGATCTCCTTCTGGTACGGGGCCCGGAGCCGGGGCGAACTCTTCTACGTCGAGGAGTTCGACCAGCTCGCCGCGGAGCACGAGAACTTCGCGTGGCACCCCGCGTTGTCGGAACCCAAACCCGACGAAGAGTGGGAGGGGGCGACGGGGTTCATTCACCAGGTGCTCATCGATGAGTACCTCACCCAACACCCAGCTCCCGAGCAGTGCGAGTATTACCTCTGCGGTCCTCCGATGATGGTCCGAGAGACTCGCCGGGTCTTGGACGAACTGGGAGTCGATCCTGATGACGTTCACTTCGATGACTTCGGAGGCAGTTCATGATCTCGTCCGATCATCGCACGGAGACTCGAGGGAGAGGTGTCCGACTTCGACTGGGGTCCATCATCTTCGCCTTTGGTTTGACCCTCGCCGCCTGCACGAGTCACCGCTCGGGTGAACCGCTCAACTTCACCGGATTCTCGATGGCCACGAGCTGGAGTGTGAAGGTCGTCCATCCTCCTTTGGATCTCGACGTCGAACAGCTCGAGCATGAGCTCGAGCAGATCGTCGGTTCCGTGGATGAGAGGATGTCCACCTACCGGCCGGACTCCGAGATTTCGCAATTCAATCGGAGCGACTCGACCGGCTGGTTCGGGGTCTCGACCGAGACTGCGGAAGTGGTGAGACTCGCCCTCGAGGTCACGCGACGCACCGAGGGGGCATTCGACATTCGGATCGGGTCGCTGGTCCGCCTCTGGGGTTTTGGTCCGGCGCCTCATCCGCTCGACCTCCCGGATGAGAGCACGCTCCGAGCCGGTGTCGGGGCGCTCAAGAACTCCGAGCTCGAGTCGCGAAACTCACCGCCGGCACTTCGGTGCCGTTCCTCCGACTGCGACCTCGATCTCTCGGGGATTGCGAAGGGATTCGCGGTCGATCGTTTGGTCGAGCATCTCGAACAGATCGGGATTCGGAACTACCTGGTGGAAGCCGGTGGCGAGCTGAGGTCGGGAGGGGTGAGCGGAACCGGGAAGCCTTGGAAGATCGGGATCGAGCACCCCTCCGCGGCGGGCAAGTCGTTGCAGCGAGTCCTTCTCCTGAAGAACCAGGCCGTGGCCACCTCTGGCGACTACCGGATCCACCGAACCGTCGACGGAGAACGATTCCCTCACGTGCTCGACCCCAGAGGTGGCCGGCCGGTTCGCACCGAGGTCGCC
>CALEHF010000391.1 GCA_937876125.1 uncultured bacterium | reverse complement strand
CAGGGTGCCGGAAGCTCAAATCGTCGGTCGGAATGAGTTTTCCGACAGCCTCCTAAATCAGAGGTCACGATTCGGAGTGCCCTAGCGATCAGCGCTGTCTGTCGTGACCGCTGATTGAGGTGCTTCTGCAATGGACAGACTGAGGTCCATTGCACCGTGGTGCGAGAGGGAAAAGCTCTCAGAATCGTGATCTCTGATTTAGCGGCCACCCAGAAGACCAGCCCCCGAATGCGGGAGGGAGATGTCGACTGAAAATCGCAAGTGTTTTCGCAAGCGCACCCCCGTCCCGGATCCTCATCGTTCGCCTCAGTGCGCTCGGAGACGTGCTCCATTGCCTCCCCGCCCTCTCGGCTCTGCGCGCTCTTTTCCCCGACGCCCGGATCGACTGGGTCGCGGAGAGCCTCGGCGCGGCATTGATCGAGGGACACCCCGACCTCGACCGGGTGATCCGGTTGCCTCGCAAGGAGATCGCCCGTGACCTCTGGCGCCCCGGCGTCGGCGTCACCGCAATCGAGCGGGGAAGCGAGTTCCTCACAACCCTGCGCGAGCGCGAGTACGATCTGCTCCTCGAGCTCCAGGGGAATCTCCGTTCAGGATTGGTCGCGCGCGCGGCGCACGCCCGATTCCGGATCGGTCATCACGGCAGTGAGACCAAGGAGCACCGGTGGCTGTTGCGTGGCTCACGCCCCGATCAACCCGCCGGCCGCGTCCATCGGGTCGAAAAGAATCTTCACGTCGTCCGCGCTCTCGGGTTCACGGGACCATCACCCACGGGACGCCTCCCAGAGTTCACCGAAGAGGTCGAGCACTTCCGCCCGGCGCTCGCGTCTCTCGGCATCGCCCCGACCATCCTCCACCCGTTCGTCAGCGCGTTCGGTCGGTTCAAGGAGTGGCCTGAAGAACGATTCGCGGCACTCGCCCGCGCCCTTCGAGCGCGGGGGCACCGTGTTTGGCTGACTGCCGCACCCGAAGACGATGCGCGCCGGGATCGCATTCTGGCCGCGAGCGACGGGGACGCCGAACCGGCACCTCCGACCCGTTCGGCGCGTGAGCTCGCTGCATTGATTCGCCTCTCGCGCGGCGTCATCGCCGCCGATACTGGTCCCCTTCACCTCGCCGCTTTCGCAGGAGTTCCCGTGGTGGGATTGTTCGGGCCGAAGGACCCGCAGATCTACGGCCCGTGGAGCGATCGAGCCGCCGTGCGGCGAGGGGACGTTCCGTGCTCTCCGTGCACCCTCCGCCGGTGCGACCATGCGATCTGTATGCAGTCGATCGGAGTCGAGGCGGTCCTCTCTGCCGTGACTGAGGTGTTCCCGCCGTCGGAGTCCGCCCTCCCGACAAGGCGCGAATGATGCATCCACCGAAGGACGCCCTCTCCACCCCCCGCCGGCGTGGACACGGGACCACACTTGACCGCCGTTCACGATTGCTGATCGCCCTGATCCAGCCGATCTATCGCTGTTGGATGGCGACCCATCGCGTGCGGTGGATATGCCCACCGGAGTCTGTGGAGCATATCGAGGCGGGGAAGCCGGTCATTTTCGCCATCTGGCACGAGTCTCTCGCGACCACGCTCTACACCCATCGAGGTCGGGGACTCATCGCGATGGTCAGTCGGCATCGCGATGGAGAGCTGGTCACTCGGCTGATGCACACCTTCGGCTTCGGAACCGCGCGGGGGTCGACGACCCGCGGCGGCGCGTCGGCGTTGCGCACGATGATTCGCTGCGCAAAGGAGGGACACCCCCTCGCGATCACTCCCGACGGGCCGAAGGGTCCGCGGCGCGTCGCTCAGAAGGGTGTCATCGAGATTGCGCGTCGCAGCGGCGCTCCGATCATCCTGGTGGTACCTTATGCCGCGCGAGCGCACCGGTTTCGATCGTGGGATCGCATGGCTCTCCCCTGGCCATTTGCGCGCCAGATCGAACTCTACGGCGCACCCCTGACTTTCGCAGAAGATTCCGACCCCGCCGCCGGATTGACCCAGTTGCAAGAACGCCTCGACGCGCTCACCGAGCGGGCCGAGGCGAATTTCGTCGACTTGTGGCGGTCTGGGGGGCGTCGCTCGCCGCACCCGCCTCGCCCGCGACCTGCGGGGATCGAGGATCCCCCCGCCCCGGGTCCGACGGTGACGATCTAGTCGAAGGGAAACGGGAGTCGGGCGCTACTTCCGGAGCTTGATCGAGTCGACGTGGCAGGTGAATTTCCGTCCGCCGAGAAATTGGATCCGAAAATCGCGCACACGGCTCCACTCGACACTTCCCTGCTGGGTGAAACTCTTGAGGGGCACTTCGATCTTTTTCCACCCCCCGGAGTGCGCCTTCATCTGCATGATAAATGCATTGTCGACCCTGGCGCCGGTCGTCGCCGCGGTTCCCTTGCCAGGAACATCGAACGCCAGCTGGTACGGACCACTGCCGCCCTCGAACTTCAGCCAAAAGACGACGGCACCCTTTGCATAGGCATCGAGGTCCTTCGGGAGGTCCTTTACTTTTAGCTCATAGTTCTTCTTGTTGACTTCCCACCGCAGGCAGCGCTTCCCCTGTTTTACAACGTCAGCATCTTCGACGAAGGTCTTGCCGTACTTCTCGGAATAGCGAGCTGTCTTTCGCTCGAAGTCCTCGATGACGGTAAAGAGTTTCTTCTCGAGATCCTCTAGGAACTGTTTGTATGCGGGGCCCACCGGCGTCGCCTCGTAGAGACGGTAGTTCTTCTCGGCAATCGTGTATGCATCGCTCGCGCGCCCGGCGTCGACATGCTTCTTTAGTTCGGCGAGTTCTTTCCCGCCCACCGCGCCCCTTTCACGTAAGTTCAGCTTGGGACGCATTCCCTTAAGCCGATCCGGCGCTACAGGCCAGAATCGCGCGTTCGTCATGCAGTTCATCAGCCCCGG